>CBFGRG010000432.1:0-3347 GCA_965651105.1 uncultured bacterium
AGGGATGATCAGCGGGTTGCGCCGACCAGCGATTCGCGGACCTGCTTCGCCGCGGCGACCATGTTCTCGAGCGCCGGCGTGGCTTCCTCCGGCTTGCGCGTCTTCAGACCGCAATCCGGATTGACCCAGACCTGGTCGACCCCCAGCACCGTCAACGTCGCCTTCAGGTTCTCGGCGATCTCCTCGGCCGGTGGCACCCGCGGACTGTGGATGTCGTAGACGCCCGGGCCGATTCCCTTGTCGTAGCCGCGCTCGCGGAACGCCTCCAGCAGCTCCAGCCCCGAGCGCGCGTTCTCGATCGAGATCACGTCGGCGTCCAGCGCGCTGATCGCGTCGAAGATGTCGTTGAATTCCGAGTAGCACATGTGCGTGTGCACCTGCGTCTCCGGACGCGCGCCGGCGGCGGTGATACGGAAGCACTCCACTGCCCAGTCGAGGTAGTGTGCCCAGTCCTCCCGGCGGAGCGGGAGCCCTTCGCGCAGCGCCGCCTCATCGATCTGGATCATGCGGATGCCGGCCGCGTCGAGATCGGCGACCTCGTCGCGGATCGCCAGCGCGATCTGCCGGCACGTTTCCGACCGCGGTTGGTCGTCCCGCACAAACGACCAGTTCAGGATCGTCACCGGTCCGGTGAGCATGCCCTTCACCGGCTTGTCGCTCAGCGATTGCGCGTATTCGGCCCACTTGACCGTCATCGGCGCCGGGCGGGCGACATCGCCATAGATCACCGGCGGGCGGACGTAGCGGCTGCCGTAGCTTTGTACCCAGCCGTTGCGGGTGAAAGCGAAGCCCTCCAGCTGCTCGCCGAAGTACTGCACCATGTCGTTGCGCTCCGGCTCGCCGTGGACAAGCACGTCGATGCCGAGCGACTCCTGGTGCTCGATCACCTCGCGAATCTGCGCCTTGATGAAGTCCTCGTATTCCGCAGCGCTGAGATCTCCCCGTTCGAACCGGCGTCGTGCCTTGCGAACCTCGCCGGTCTGCGGGAACGATCCGATCGTCGTCGTCGGCAGCTTCGGCAGGTTGAGCCGCTCCCGCTGGATCCGCGCCCGCTCGGCGTGAGGTGCGCCACGCTCGGCGATGTCGGCTGGCAGGCTGGAAATGCGCTGGCGGACTGCCGGGTTGCGCCGTCGTGGCGATGTGGACGCGCTTTCCAGCAGCTCGGTGCGCGCGGTGAGCTCGCTGGCGATCGTCTCGCGACCGTGCGTGAGACCCGCGGCCAGCAGCGTCACCTCGCGCAGCTTTTGCTCGGCGAACGCGAGCCACGATTTCAGCTCATCGTCGAGATCGGGCTCGTTTTCGACATCGTAGGGGACGTGCAGCAGCGAGCAGGACGTCGAGACCATGATCCGGTCAGGCGAAACCGTCCCCGTCAGCCCCTCCAGCGTGTCGAAGGAACGGGCGAGGTCGTTTGCCCAGATGTTGCGCCCGTCGACGATGCCCGCGACGAGCACCTTGTCCTCGGGGAAGCCGTGCCGCGCGATCAGGTCGAGGTTCGCCCTGCCGCGCACGAGGTCGAGTCCGATGCCGTCGACTGGCAGGTTGGCGAGGGTTTCGTAGGCGTCGCCGACCTGGTCGAAGTAGGTCTGGACGACGATCTTCGCGTCGCCCTTCGCCGCGGCGATGGCGTCGTAGGCGCGCTTCAGCGCATCGAGCTCTCCGGGGACGAGATCCTGCACCAGCACCGGCTCGTCGATCTGGATCCAGGTCGCACCCTGGCGGGCGAGCCTGCCGACCACCTCGGCGTAAACCGGCAGCAGCCGATCGAGCAGCGAGAGGCGGTCGAACGACTCGTCCTGCGCCTTGCCGAGCAGCAGGTAGGTGATCGGGCCCATCAGTACCGGCTTGGCATTGACGCCGGCCGCCTGGGCTTCGGCAAGCAGGTCGAACGGTTTCGTCGCCGAGAGCTTGAATGACGTGTCGGCGGAGAGCTCCGGCACGATGTAGTGGTAGTTCGTGTCGAACCACTTCGTCATTTCCATCGCGGGGACGCCATGGGGGCCGGTGCGGCCGCGTGCCATTGCGAAGATCGTGTCGATATCGACCTGGTCCCCGCCCCAGTCAAAGCGGTCCGGGATGTTGCCGAGCAGGGCACTGGTGTCGAGCATCTGGTCGTAGAGGCTGAAGTCGTTCACCGGCAGCAGGTCGAGCCCGGCACCGGCCTGGGACTCCCAGGCGGCGTGGCGGGTGTCGATCGCCACCTGTTGGAGGTCGTCCTCGTCGAGCTTTCCAGCCCAGAACGCTTCCAGCGCCTTCTTCATCTCACGGTGCTTGCCGATCCGGGGATATCCCGGAATTGTGGCGAGAGCCATGCTGTCTCCAATCGCGTACGGCCGGCATCGATACTGGCCGATCGAGTATTTCTGACGGCTGGCGCGACCACTGGTGTCCGGAACAGCGAGACGCGGCGCGAGGGTCGTACCTGACCCGAGCCGTATCCGAGTATACCTAGTCAATGGCTGACTACGACGATACGAGGCTCACCAGGGCGGTCGGGCAGGGGGTTCCCTGTCGCGTCAGTCCGGCGTCGACTCGCGAATGACGAGGGTTGGTTCGAGCTCTACCCGGCGTGGCTTGAGCGCCTCGCGCGGGGTCGCCAGGCGTTCGAGCAGCACGTCGACTGCCACCGTCCCGATCTCCTCGGCCGGCAGTCGCACACTGCTCAGCGCCGGGTTGAGGTAGGCGGAGAACGGATGGTCGCCGTACCCCATCACCGCGATCTCGTCGGGGATGGAGCGCCCTGCCTCGTGCAGCGCGCGATAGATACCGAGCGCGAAGTAGTCGCTTCCGGCGAGGATCGCCGTGCCCGCCTCGAGGTCGCCCACGATTTTCTGCGCCAGTCCGTAGGCGTCGGCCGGATCCCAGGGCAGGGTGCTGGATCCGCGTCGTCGCGTGGGCACCCGGATGATCGCTTCATCGTCGATGCCGCGCTCGCGGAGGGCGCGGCGATAGCCGCGAACCCGGTCGTCGACCGACGACACCGCCAGGTCTTCCTCGACCAGCAGCACCCGCGTCGCCTTCCTGTCCAGCAGATGGCAGGTCGCGAGATAGGCGCTGCCCTCGTAGTCGAGACCGATGAAGTCGCAGTCGAGGCCGGCAAGATCGCGGTTGACCATGACAAGTGGCACGCCGCCACGGGCCAGCTGGCGCCAGTGCCCCGCGCCCTGCTGGACGGGCACCGCGATCGCGCCGTCGACCCCCCACCGCAGCAGCGACGTTGCCGCCCGCTCCTCGGTGTCGACGTTCTCCTCGGTCACCATCAGGACGAGCGAGTAACCGTGGTGACGGCATCGTTGCTCGATGGTGCTGACCAGGCGGGCGTAGAAGGGGTTGGATGGGTTCGTGAT
>CBFGRG010000433.1:0-3347 GCA_965651105.1 uncultured bacterium
CGCCGAGTGAGCGAGCGGCCGCCTCGACAGCGTCGTAGTCGGCCGCCACGGCCTCCAGCGGCTGGTCCGACATGAGCCCGGCAATCGGCAGCGGCAGGGCCGCGACCACCTCGCCGTCAGCAACAACGGCCAGCCCGCCCTGCATCTCCGCAACGGTGGCGATGGCGGCGAGCATGTCGATGTCGGCTGCGCCGACGACCATGATGTTGTGCGCGTCGTGACCGATCGAGCCGGCGATCGCCCCGCGCTTCAGGCCGAATCCGGCGATCATGCCGACGCCGACGCGTCCCGTGGCATGGTGGCGCTCGACGCATGCCAGCTTGAGCAGGTCCCGCGATGGGTCGGCGATGGCGAGATCGCCACTCACCGGAGGATCGATCGAGATCCTGCGAGTGAGGATCTGGTCCGGGATCGCCTCCACCGCCCTGGTCGCCTTGGTTGCCGGAAGCCGGAGGTCGGAAAGATGGACCGGCGCGAGATTGACCGTCTGCGTCAGCCATTCCGGCGTTGGTGTGGCCGGAATCTCACCGATGAATTCGCTATCTCGTGCGACGCATTCCCCCGCAAACCAGGTCTCGTGGACGGTGAGGTTCGTCAGGTCGCCATCGAGCACGACGAGGTTGGCGTTGTAGCCGGCGGCGACCGCGCCGATGTTCCAGAGTCGCCAGTGCTGGGCGACATTCCAGGTCGCCATGGTGATCGCGCGAACCGGATCGAGCCCGGCGTCGATCACCGTGCGGAGGATGTCGTCGACGTGGCCGTTGTGGAGGAGATCGTGGGCGTCGCGATCGTCGGAACCGAAGCAACAACGCCGCCACGTCGCGTCGTTGACCAGTGGCAGCAGGTCGAGGACGTTCTTTTCGGATGATCCCTGCCGGAGCATGAGCATCATGCCGGCGGCCAGCTTTTCGCGAGCCTCATCGAGCTCTGTCGACTCGTGGTCGGAGCCGATGCCGGCGGCGACGTAGGCCTGCACCGCGCCGCCGCTGAGGCCAGGGCTGTGGCCGTCGCGTGGGAAATCCGCGGCGGCGCGAATCTTGTCGAAAATCTCCCGCTCGGCGCCCAGAAGACCGGGGAAATTCATCATCTCGCCGAGACCGACGGTTTCCGGCCAGGCGAGCATCGTCTCGATGTCGTCGAGGTCGAACGTCGCGCCGGGGCTTTCCAGCGGACTGGCTGGCACGCAGGAGGGTGCAGTCCAGCGGATCATCATCGGCACGCCGGTGGCGGACTCGCGCATCGCTTCGATGCCGCGCAGCCCGGCGACATTCGCGATCTCGTGCGGATCGGCGATCACCGCGCCGGTGCCGTGCGGAATCACCGCGCGGGCGAACTCGGGCACCCGCAGCATCGTGCTTTCAATATGTATATGACCGTCGATAAACGATGGTGCGATCACCATGCCCGTGCGATCGAGCCGTTCATGCGCGTCGAACCGCGGGCCGATGCCGGCGATGACGCCGTCGACAATGGCGACTTCGGCCGGGATGAGCGTTTGGGTGAAGACATTCAGTACCGATGCGCCGGCGAGGACGGTGTCGGCCGGCGCGATCCCCTGCGCAACCTGAACGCGACGCTTCCACAGCTCGTACGATCGATCCTCGGTCAACGGTTGCCTCCCGATTGTGATTTCGAAAGACGGGGGAGGTGAGCCCCCTTGTGAGAATGCGACTTGCTACCCCAGCTCGCGCTCGATCATCGTGACCAGCTCTTCGATGCGCGGCAGGCGTTGACGGACGAAAGCGGGAATGTCCTCGGCCCGATGAAAGGGCATCTCGACCGTCTCGATCACGCTGACACCCTCCATCTCCTCATCCCAAATCGCGACCTGATGGGGTTGGAGATAGCCGCGGGAAACGCGAGGGATCTGCATCCGTGCCAGGCGGGTGCGCGATTGCCGCCGCCACGGGGAATCCTCCTCGGCATAGAGACCGGGGGACACCGAGCGCAACTCGATCTCGTAGCCGTCCCGGCCGATGCGGATATCCGCCCGGCCCAGCTCGTCGTCGACGGCGATCGACCAACGGTTGGATTCGTCGATGGTGCCGTAGGCCCAGAATCCGAATTTGCGCAGTGCCTGGCGCACGGGTTCGAGCGATTGCTGGTCCTCTCGCAGGCTTTCGGGCTCGGGCGATTCGGGGGTGTGGTGTGGTGCGGACACGAACTCGACTCTCCTGTTTCGCGGTGCGGCCGGCTGCTGGTGCCGAGCCGGCGTGTGCTGCGCCCAGTGTGCCGCAGCGTGGGACGAGATGCGACTCTGACGCAACGTTGACGGCGCCCATGCGATGCGGTTAGGTATGTAGAAGTGTCTGCAACACCATATGTTGTGCGGCCGCGACGGCATCACCGGCGAATTTCGCGGTGGAGCGAGTCGCGAGCGACCGAGGCGTCGCATAGACGCCTGGTCGGACACACCCGGGAGCGATCCGCGCTGCCGGTCGACGACGCTGCGCCAGCAGCACGAAGAGGAGGTAAGGCGAGATGACGGACGTACGGTATGACGCGTTGATCTCCAGCTATCGCGACGGTGAAATCGACCGGCGCACATTCCTCGTGCGCGCCGCGGCGCTGGGTGTGTCGGTTGTTGCCGCGCAGGCGGCAATCAGCAGCGGAGTTGCGGCTCAGGAGGGTTCGCCGGTTGCCGAAGGTGGCGAGCTTTCCCCGGACATGTTCGGTGTGGCAGGTGTCGAGCATGTCACGGATACCAGCAAGGGCACGATCAATCTCTACTCGTCGTGGCCGATGACCGGCGCGTCCGAGCAAATCGGCGGCGACTCCGCGGAGGCGGTTCGGTTCGCGGTCGAGATCTGGGGGAATGCGGCCGGGGGCTTTGCGATCAACTACGAGGCGCTTGACGACGGCATCGCCGCCAACAACGGCTCGTGGGACGCCGCCAAGGAGGTCGAGAACGCGACGATGGTCGTCAACGACCCGGACGCGGTCGCCTACATCGCCACCTACAACTCCGGCGCGGCCGAGGCTTCGATTCCGGTGACCAACGAGGCGGGAATGGCCCAGATCGCGCCCTCCAACACGGCGGTCGCCCTGACCAAGGAGAGTCCGACCAATCCCGAAGGGTACCCGGAAGTTCTCTACCCCACGGGTGAGCGCAACTATATGCGGGTGTGTCCGGCCGACGACATCGAGGGATCCGCAGGAGCCAGCTACGCCTTCTCGGGTCTCGGCGCAGCGACCGCGTACGTGCTCCACGACAACCAGACCTATGGCCTCGGTGTCGCGCAGGAGTTCAGCGACACATTCGAGGCGCTGGGTGGTGAGGTGCTTGGGTTCGAAGCCTTCGACGCGAACGCGCCGGAGTACCAGGCGCTGATGACGCGCATCGCGTC
>CBFGRG010000434.1:0-3343 GCA_965651105.1 uncultured bacterium
ACGCCGAGCGCGAGCACCAGCGCGCTGGCCAACAACCACGCCGTCACCAGCGACGGCGTCGTCACCAGCGCCCGGGCCAACGCCGGCGATCGCAGCAGCTGCGCGGCGGTACGCTCCAGCCAGCCGGGCTCGGTGGCCCAGATATCGCCGGTGACGCGACTCCAGACGGCGTCGAGATCGACATCGGGCGGGACAGGAATGCGTTGGGTCATGATCCCGGCTCCCTTTCCAGCGCCGCGACCAGGCGGCGGCGAATGCGAAACAGGCGGCTCTTGACGGTGCCGGCCGGGATGCCGAAGCGCTCGGCGACCTCCTTCACTGGCCGGTCCTCGCGGTAGTACGCCTCGGCGAGACGGCGATCGTCGTGGTCGGGATCGCCCAGGGCCGCGAAGGCGCGTTCGAGATCGAGCCGATCGGCCGCCTCGTTGGCGAGGTCACGGTCATCTGGCACCCACTCCTCGACCATCCCGGCCGGCTCCTGGCCGCGGTCGCGATACCAGCGAGCCATCCGGAAGCGGGCGATGCCCCAAATCCAGCCGCCGACGTCGCCCGAGCCGCGATAGTTGCCCGCCCCGCGCCAGACGGCGAGAAAGGTCTCCTGCAGCACGTCCTCGACGGCGTCGGGCGGCAGCTTGCGCCGCAGGCGGCCGGCAACCCAGCCGGCGTGCGCCTCGTAGAGATGCCGCAACGCGTGCGTGTCGCCATTCGCGACCCTGCTGAGCAGGGCCGCGTCATCGGTCGGCGGGTCGGCATCGACCGCCTCCGGCGTCGGATGGTGCGGCGCGCGCTCGGTCATCATCACCTCACCTGTTCCAGTCCGGAACGATTCGGTTCACCGTAGCACGCAAGCCGAACGATCCAGATCGGCCACACGCAACATCCGTCTCGCGCTCACCCCGATTGTTGGCGAAGAATTCAGCAATTCTGGTCAGGATTCACCCAACGGCACGCTGGTATAGTGCGAACAGGAGACCCGAAGCGGCGCATCATCCCGACGCGCTGGCGAAGATTGAGACGACGGACTGGCATCCATGACCCGCACGACCCCTCCGGCGCGTTCAACACACCATCCCCGACCACGCTTCCTGCTCGGGCTCGCGCTGGCGATCGCCGTGCTCGTCGCCGGGCTGGGCAACCCTGTCAGCGCGGCGGAGAACGGCGAAACGCCCGAGCTGGTCGACCAGACGATGGTCGAGACCGCTGCCGAGCCTGAGCCGAGCGAGGTCCCGCTTGCCCCGACAGAGGGGCCGTCAGAGCCGACCGAGGTTCCGCTCACCCCGACCGAAGAGCCGACAGAAGTCCCGGCCCAACCAACAGAAACGAGTACCTCGAGTCCTACCGAGACGGAGACGCCCCCGAGTGCCGGTCGTTCCTCGGCGCCGGCGCCCATTCCGGAGCCGACATGCGAATCGTCACTCGGTGTGGATAAGTGGGGATATGTCCGATTTACCTGCACCGCGATCGTCGGCGAGGCCACGCAGCCATATCGCCTGAACATCTCGGCACCGCCGCCGGGCTGGGCCTACCGCTTCGTGTCGGTCGACATGACCGAGCGCACCACAGCGTGGGATTCAGCGCTGAAATTCCAGCATCAAACCGGCCCGCTGATTTTCGACCTGGTGCCCGGTCCGTCCGCGCCGGCCACCGGCTGGATCGTCATCAGCGTCACGACCCCCAACGGCACCGAGGTGCTTCGCTTCTCGCTGACTGCCACCAGTGAGCAAATTCTGCCGCCCGGTCCGTCGGACTTCGATTTCGCCTGCTCGCCGAACGAGGTCGCATTCGCCGTGGGCGGATCGCAAGGCGCGAGCTGCACGTTGACCGGCAAGGCATCGCTCGGCCAGCGATCCGCGACGCTCTCGACGATTGCCGTGACGGTGCCGGACGGCTGGACCGTCACCTCGCCGCAGGCCACCGGGCCGGCAAGCGGCGGCGTGCTGACGTTGCATCCAGGCGTCACGATCGGCCAGGGCGTCACCTACACCTTCTCGCTGACGCTGGCGCCATCCTGCGACGCGCCGACGGCACACGTCCCGATCACGCTGGCGTCAACACTCACTGCCAACGGCACGACCGTCTCCGGGCCGACGTCGGAGATCGGCGCGAGCACGTCGCGCGATATCACGGCGTCCCTGACAGATGCGATATTGCTGCCGGTGGCCTACTCCACCTCGCCGCAGACGAACACCGGCTCGATGACGCTATCCGTTGAAAATCCGAGCGAGTGCGCCGGCTGGGATGTGACCATCAGCGGGACCGACCTGACCTACAGCGGTGACGCGCCGAACCAGACGGCGATCCCGGTGGGGAACCTGCGCGTGACGACGCCGGGGATGGCGACGCTGGCGCTCTCCACGACCCCACAGGCGCTGATCACCGACGGCGGCAGCGCAGCATCCTACACCTACCCGCTGGGGATCGCCCTCGACATCCCGGGCGGCGCGGCGGCGGGCAGCTACACCACCACGATCACGGTGAACACCACCTCCGCACCGTGACCGGGAGATCGGTGGCCAGATCGATCCGGGACTTCGTTTGGAGTGCTGACACGCGATCCGGGAGATCTTGTGGGGGTCGAACCGTCGGCATGGCTGGCAGGGGGTGTCAAAACGCGCCGGCGAGACGTCCTCAATACTGTCGTGAGGACGATCGGACCGGCAAAAGGCCGATCCCTACCCGACTGACGCGCACTGCAGGAAGGCCGCGCTGTCGACAAGGGGACGCGTCCTGATCTCCACGTGCATTCGGGTTCCGGATCAGGACGCCCGAAGGCGGTCCGCCTCCTCGCACAGCATCGCGATGTCAGCCAGATCGACCCCGTCGATACAGCTCCGCACGCCCCGGAGGTAGCGCAGGGCGGTCTGGCTGCCATCGGGGTACAGCACGACCCACGTTGGCACCCGCGCCTCCACGATCGACGTGAGCTCGCTGCAGATCACCACTTCCGGGCAGTGCTCCAGCACATTCCGGTCGAGCAGCTCGGGATCGGTGACGATCACCATATCAGCCGGGCGCAACAGGCGCAGCGCCACCGCGAGGGTATCGCGATAGGCCCGTGGCTCGTTGGCAAGAAGTACGCGCATGGATATCACCGGATCGATGGCTACAGGGTCCCGGCATCGCCAGCGCGGCGACACCACTTTGCACCATGCTATCGTGTCCGATTTGCGGTGGCATCGCTAATACCGGTGATGTTCGGGATGAATCTCGCGCCGGCGATCGAGGCATCCCTTTTCACGAAGGTTTTTGAGTTTGCCCGGTCGTGCCACCCTTGTGGCGGCTTCCCAATCGATCGGTACCCTTGGCGCCAATGCCCGCCTCACGCCCTGACCGCACCGCTCGA
>CBFGRG010000435.1:0-3342 GCA_965651105.1 uncultured bacterium
GAGCGCCGAACGACCACTCGACGCGCAGTCGAGGACGATGCGCTGATCGGGATCGAATTCGGTCCGGTAGTAGGGGCTGGTGGGATCGGCGTAGAACTCGAGCATTCCCCGTGGGGCGTGAATATCCCCCGGGATTGCCCCGCTCTGCCGTTCCTCCGGCTCACGGATGTCAACGAGCAGCACGCCGTTGCCGATCTCGCGCTCAACCTGGTCGGGCGAGAGGTTCTCGACTCGCTGCTTCGCGGCCGAAACCAGCGCCGCCGCGGTTTGTGTTCCCATGGTGGTGTCCTTTCTGACGTCCCATAGTTGCCGAATACGAAACAGGCCCCGAGATGCATCTCGGAGCCATGCTATGGGGCCGGGGCCGTCCACCACATCGGACAGGGTTCCCTACATTGGCTTGCTGGATTCCCTATTTTGCAGGAGACCGAGCTCCTGGGCATGCCTGACGGCATCCTGACGGGTCGCGACATCGAGCTTGTTGAGGATCGACGACACGTGATGCCCGACGGTCTTCGGCGAGAGGAAGAGACGTTCGGCGATCTCCCGGTTCGATTCACCGGTCGCGAGACGCTGCAGCACCTCGAGCTCGCGCGCCGTCAGACTGCCGGCGTTGGATCGCGTCGCGGGGCGAGGGCCGCGAGGGATGTTGCGGACGCCCATCTCGCGAAGCAGGCGGGCGACGCGACCGGCATCGGCCCGCGCGTCGAGCGCGTCGAACACGTCGAGCGCCGCGCGAAGGTCGGCCTCCGTGCCGGACGACGCCCGCGCTCGCGTCGCCTCCAGCGGATACCCAAGATCGCTCCACATCGCCGCCGCGCCGGTGGCGTCGCCAGCGATCTCCAGCGCGAACGGCTTCGCCAATCCGTCCGTGGCGACGGGCTTCCCGGCACGGTGCAACCAGAGCCCGAGCTCGCCGGCCACCCACCGATCGGCACCGGCGCTCGCCTGGTCGAATACCGTGGCGGCCTCATCAGCGGTTCGGTCCAGGTCCCCGGCGAGCCAGGCAGCCTCCGCGCGAGCCGCCTGGACGTGACCGATGCGCTGCAGCTCGCCGGTCTGGTCGGCCAGCACGCGAGCTTCCGCCAGCGCCTCGGCGGGGTCATCGCCACGCAGGGCCCGGGCGCGACCGACGCAGGCAAGCGCGATGATGCGGGTCGGCAGCGTCGCGGCTGGGACACGCGCCACGGTCTCGGCCTCAGCCAGCCCGCCGGCCAGGTTCCCCTGCGCAAGCCAGACCAATCCCCGGGTCGCGCGGAGGTACATCTCCATGGCGACAAGGTCGCGCTCGGTGGCGAAATCGATCCCTTCGTCGACATACGCTTCCGCGCGAGCCAACTGGTGGCGGCGCCAACTCTCCCACGCCAGGTTGGCCAGCGCACGAGCGGCATCGTCGTCGAACCCACCCCGTTTCGCGATTACCAGGCTGCGCTCCAGCATCTCTCGACCGCTCTCCTCCTCACGCAGGAGCCGGGTTGTCCCGACGTTGGCCAGCGCGTGCGCGAGAATGCGCTCCTCCCCGAGATCGGTCGCGATCGCGATCGCGCGCTCGCCGAATTCGACCGCCGCATCGGTATCGCCGGCAAGCATCCGCAACATCGTCAGGGTGCTGCATGCCATCGCCAGCTCCGGACCGGGAGGCAGCTCGACAAGCAGCGCATAGGCGTCGTTGGCGTAGCGCTCCGCCTCGTGGTTCCGACCGGCGAACCAGCAAAATCGGGCCAGCCACCGGAGGTTGTCCCCTTCACGGCGACGATCCCCCAGGAGACGAAGCACATCGATAGCCGCCTTCCGCTCGGAGATCGCCTCGTCCAGATCGCCCGTGAGGTAGCACTCGTATGATCGCGCTTCCAGCAGGCTGGCACGCTCTTCCGGCGAGAACCGCTCGGCGAAACGCAAGGCCCGCTCGTACTGCGCGGCAGCCTCCCGGTGGGAGCGAAAGGCCGCGGCATGTTGAGCGGCAGCCACGGCATACCGCTGCACGGCCTCGGCGTCGCCGGCCTCTTCCGCATGGTGCGCGAGATGGGCCAGGTCCTTCGCCAGCGCCGGGTCGTCCTCCATCGCGGCAAGGATGCGACGATGGAGCGCTCGACGACGGGGCGCCGACATCGTCACCAGAAAGGTGTCCCGCGCGAGCCCGTGCCGAAAGACAATGTTGCGCGGCGACGGTCGGAACATCCCGGCCGCGAGGCACTCCTCGACGGCGTCCTCGATCGATCCTCCGATCACCGCCTCGAGCAGCACCGGACTCACGATCACGCCGATCGCCGCGGCGGCATCGAGGAGCGTCCGCGCTTCCGGCGAGAGATTGGCGGCGCGGGCCAGCACGGCATCGCGCACCGTGGGCGGCACATCCATGGTTCCCGCCCCGAGGATCTCGGTCACATAGAAGGGATTTCCGCCGGTGCGCTCGTACAGCGCGACCGGGTCGATGCCGCTGCCTTCCGCCAGCCTGGTGACCGACTCGAGGGAGAGGCGAGGCAGATCGATGCGGCGAACCGCCGGCGCGTTCGCCAGGTCGCCGAGCACACGCCGCAGCGGATGGTAGGGCCCAAGCGTATCGTCGCGATAATTGACGATGAACACCGTTCGCGTCGTGTCGATGCGCCGCCCCAGATAGCGAATCAGCTCGAGCGTCGCCTCGTCCGACCAGTGCGCATCCTCGCCGACGAGCACAACCGGCCCGGGCGAGGTGCGCAGCGCCGCCAGTACGGCCCGGAAAATCTCGTCACGAGGCGCCTGTGCGGCGATCAGCGCCTCCACCTCCGGGCCGACCGCCTCGGCGATGTCGTGCAACGCGCCGAACGCGCCGGGCATCTTGAGACCGTCACAGGAAATCACGGCGACGCGGGTGTCATCACCCACATCGGCCAGGAAGGCCTCCGTCAGGGACGTCTTGCCGATTCCGGCCTCCCCGCCGAGAAACACAAGCTGACCGGTGCCACCACCGGCCTGGTCGAGGCATTCGCGCAGTTCATCGAGGTAGCTGTCACGCTCCAGCAGGCTCATGACCAGATTGTGATGAGTAAACACAAGATATGTCAACTCTCCGGCGACTCGGACCCATCGTCTTGACGAGCAGGCGGAGTCGTTGGACCATGCCATCCCTGTGCCGTCATCGTGAAGGACACACCGCATGACCACCTGGCGCGACGAGATCGTCACCACCCTCGACACCGGCAACGCCTTCTCCTCATGGCGCGAGATCGTGGCCGACTTCCCAGAGGAGCACATCAACACCCGGCCGCCCAACGTGCCCTATACGTTCTGGCACCTGCTGGAGCACATCCGCTTCTGCCAGTGGGAGATTCTCGAAAAGCTGCGCACCGGGAAGCAGGTCGA
>CBFGRG010000436.1:0-3335 GCA_965651105.1 uncultured bacterium
TGCGATTCATCCTCGCGGGAGACGTCGATCGGCCCCATCTCGCCTCCGCGGACGGCGAAACCATGCGCGTCGTTGCCATCGTGCCGGGCGCTGTGCGGGAAATCGTCGAGATGCCGGCCCCCGGCCCGGACGTCCTGAGCCTCCTGCCGACCGCCGATCCGGATACCATCCTGATCGCTCATGGCGGCACATCGGTTTCTCGGGTCAATGTGACTACCGGTGAGGGAGGCGAGTTCTGGCAGTACGTGCCGCCGCCCCTGGGTCAGCTCTTCAACACGCAAGAGGTGCCCCGAAACCTCGTCCGCGTCGTCTCCGATGATCTCGGCGGCACGCCGGCCACGGTCCAGCTTGTCGATCCCGCCACCGGTGAGGTGGTGCTGGAGAGCGACCCGGTCGACGCGCACCCGATCCAGATCGTCTCGTTCTCGGCATGGCTGCGGAATGGTGGCGAGCTGGCTGTCGTCCCGATCGGCTACAACCGGGCGGTGGTGCTCGACGCCGGCACTGGCGAGACCTGGCAGATCGCTGCCCCGGTCGACGACGACCGAATCTGGCGGTTCTACCCGTCCTATGATGGCCAGTTCGTGACGGCTTACCCGGAGCCACCGGTCGGCACTACCGGCGTGGACGAGAGCGCCTACTGGATCGCGCCGCTGAAGCCTGGCGCCGCCTGGGTGCCGTTCGATGGCAACGACGGTGAAGTCTCGATGCTGATCCCCGGTACTCCGGCTCCCTGACACGACATTCGGTGCGCATTTCACCACGCCTGCGGGCCGGCGCAAGCCGGTCCGTCAATCAGCACCTCAACCTCTGGTGTTTCGGGTGGCGGGTCGCTATTATGGCAACATGAGCCCAAATCATCTACGCGCGTCGGCCAGGAGGCGACAGTGCCCGAGGAACCACGATCCGGCGCCAGCCGCGGGATTCTCCGTATCGGTCTCTTTGTCATCCTCCTCCTCGCGTCGAGCCTCTCGGCCGCGCTCGCCCACCAGGCAACCCCGGCGCAAGACGAGGAGACCCGACTCTACATCGGGCACGCCGGAGGTTTCGTCTCGCATATCCCCGACGACTGGGTGCCGGATCGCTCGCTCGCGTGGGACTATGCCGGTCGTGATGGTTTCATCATGACCAGGTCAATTTCCGCGGAGACGCTCGGTCCTGATACGCTTGATGACGCTTGCGATGCGGTCGCCCGAGATGATCGATACCTCGACATGGCGGTCACCACCCTGACGACCTGGCGCGATCAGCCCGCCTGCGAGATTCGCGTCGAGAACGAGCGGGACGATGACCCGGTGTCGGTCGTCTTCGCCCATCCTGGCTCGGGGGCGCAGGCGGACCTCGTCTGGGTTGTCGTGACTGTCGACGCCGCGCATGTTGATGACGTGGTCGACAACATTTCCTTCGATACCTCAGTGGTCACGGCCTCGATGTACCTCGACTCCGTGCTCGACATCCTCGAGACCCGCTCGCTTTGGCGCGACCATTTCGACTGGCCCGAAATCCGCCAGCGAGTGCAACAGCGTCTCGGGGGCGCCGCCGACGGGACCTCCCTCGAGGTGGCGGCCGCGCCCATACGCGCCGTGATCGACGAGATGTATCTCGGTGGCGTCGACGGGCACACGTTGTTCGTGCCCGCGGCGCGCATGTCGCTGATCCCGGACTGGTCCGCCAGCGCCCCGGCCGGCCAGGCGCTCGATGGTGGCGTCGGCTATCTCGCCGTCCCGAGTTTCAGCGGCTCCCCCGAGCAATCTCAACGATTCGTCGCGGAGCTTCACGCCCGTATCTCCGACCAGGAGGCGGCCGCTTCGTGCGGCTGGATCATCGACCTGCGTTCGAACGAGGGCGGCCAGGGCGTGCCGATGGTCATGGGGGTATCGCCATTCCTGTCTCCCGGCCCGGTAGTGACGACGCGAAACGTGGCGGGGGACGAGCTCATTTCGGAAATGACCGCCGACGGCGCTGTCGCCAACGACGGCCAGGTTGCGGAGTGGCAGCACGACGTCGCACTCCCACCCGATCCGGTTCTCTCGGCGCAACCGGTCGCAGTCCTGATCGGACCGTTGACCGCCAGCGCTGCCGAGGCGACCGCCATCGCTTTCATTGGGCGGGACAACACGGCGTTTTTCGGTGAGCCGAGCGCTGCGCTTGCGACCTCTCCGGAGTGGTTTCCGCTGCTCGACGGGTCCTTGCTGATGGTCACTTCGGGCTGGTTGTCCGGGCCGCATGGGGCGATCTACCCCGACGGGATCGCGCCTGACGTCACTGTCAGCACTGGCAGCCCGGTGGAGCCCATCGATGACGACCCGGTCATCCAGGCGGCAAGCGAGTGGCTCGAGCAGCAACCGGGCTGCTGAAGATGCCCCCATCCAGGGCACGTAACACCAAATCCGGGTGATTCCCCTGGACCAACCCGTACGACCGCCCCCGTGGCGGTCCCTACGGGCGGACTGCAACGAGGGCGGTCGTACGCATGGTGCGGGTGTCGTGTGACGTGTCCCCCGCTCCGCAGTTCGGGCAGGCCCCTCGTGCCGACGGGAACGAGCGGCCTCGCCTCGCTCGACCCTACCCTGCCCAGGTGCGCGTGAACAGGCCGGGGTAGTTGCGGACCAATCCGTCCTCGTCGATCGACAGGTCGCGCCGAAAGAAGCTCGCCGGCGCCTCGAACCGGACGATTCCCGGTTCAATCCCGGTGTAGATCTGCTCCGACGGCGTCACCTTGAGCGTCTCGACGTCGATCCAGGCGACGTGAATCGTTTGGCTCATGCCCGGCTCCAGACCCAGCCTTCGGATCGGCAGCGTGTTGGTGAACGGTGTGATCGAAAGATCGACGTCGATGCAGCCGTCGAGCTGGGGCAGCGGCGATCCGTCGCTGTTGGTCCAGTGCCCCTTGCCGTCGCTCCGCATCTCGATCACCGTCGGTGAGCCATGGCCGATCTCGATCGTGACCGCCACGCCGCGGGTCACCCAGTCGGCGTCGCAGACGACCTGGTAGCGCACCCGCATCGGTGCCTCGCCCGGTTTGGCGATCGCGAATCCGTCGGCCACGATCACGCCGTTGCGGTCGGATAGCGTCAGATGCTCCTCGCCAATCCCACCTTCTGCCTGCCAGATCACCTCGCGGTTCATGCGCGCCTCCGGTCTCGTTCCGGTGCCGACCGGTCGCCGGCCGTCCCTTGCGGCCACAACACTGGCGGCCCTTCGAGGACATTCTGGCACGGCGACGGGCCGGGCATGTGCCCGGCCCGTCCGATTCGAAACGATGCTGACGGTGGTGTGGTTAACCGCCCATCTGTGTGAGCGTGCCGACCACCCGCCGAATCTGGTCGATTCGA
>CBFGRG010000437.1:0-3330 GCA_965651105.1 uncultured bacterium
GCGGTAGCGCCAACAGGCTTCTCGCCCGGTGCTCGTAGCGGCGACTTGCCCGCGCACCTGATGCTCGATGGAGCGAGGGTTCGCAGCGGGCAATGTCGACTTTATTCTGTCGGTCGCCCCGATCTTTGTAGCGGCGACTTGTCCGCGCAGCCAACGCTCGGTGGAGCCAGGGTTCGCAGCGGGCAATGTCGCCTTTATTCGGTGAACCCAGGTGGAAAGTCCACGTTGGCGGCTCCCAGGTCGCCGGATGCGTCGCCACTGGTGCGGAATTTTCCGGTCGATCTACATCGAGCGGAACCAGGCGTCAATGGCGTCACGCGACACACCGGCGCCGAGCAGCGCCATGAGCGCGATACGTGCCTTCTGCGAGGTAAGACGCGAGGCAGGAATGACGCCAGCTGCCATGAGGTCGTGGCCACCGCCGGTAGCCCCGCCCGTGCCGTAGATCGGCGCCAGCGGTCCCCCGATGCAACGCGTCGTCAGCACCACCGGTACACCGTGATCAACGAGCCTCGTGATGCCCGGCATGGCATCGCCGGGGACGTTGCCGGCGCCGGAACCCTCGATCACGATCCCGTCGACCCCCTGGTCCCGCCACCAGTCGAACAACGCGGCATCCATCCCGGTCCACGTCTTCACGATCGGCACCGTGCCGGCAACCTCGCGGCCCTCCACCGTGTTCCGGCTGGCCGGCGGGGCGAAGTAGCGCACGCCCATCGCGGTCACCTCACCGATCGGGCCGCCGTGTGGCGACTGGAAGGTGGCCGGGTTGACGGTATTCGTCTTGGTGACGAAGCGCGCGTCGTGGATCGTCTCGTTGACGACCAGCACCGCCCCGCGATCGACCGACTCCGGCGCCGCGGCGACCCGGATCGCGTCGCGAAGGTTGCGCGCGCCGTCCGGCCCGACGTCGGAGAGGTTGCGCATCGCGGCGGTGAAAACGATCGGCTCGTCCGTGCGGTTGAGCATCCACGCCAGCATCGCTGTTTCTTCGACGGTGTCGGTGCCGTGGGTGACGACCACGCCCGACACGCGGTTCTTGACCAGCTCGGCGACGGCGGTGACCGCGAGATCGGCCATCATCGTCGGGGTCATGTTCCAGCTGTTGACCGCTGCCTGTGGCGAGGCGGTGACTGCCGCGATGTCATCGAGATCCGGCACCATCGCGATGAGGTCGGCGGCGGATGCGGCCGTGCGCACGGCACCGGTATCCGGATCGCGCAGGCTGGCGATGGTGCCGCCGGTGGTGAGCACGGCGACGGTCGGGCGCGTCATGATGTCATCTCCGGGATGGAGGTGCCGAAGAGGCGATCGCCCGCATCGCCGAGGCCCGGCAGGATGAAGCGATCGTCGTTGAGCTCGCGATCGCTGCGAGCGAGGAAGATCGGCACGTCGGGATGCGCAGTCTGGAGCTGCTCGATACCCTCCGGCGCGCCGATGATGCCAACGAAGGTGATCTGCTTCGCGCCCCATTCCTTGAGCACCGTCACGGCCCCAGTGGCAGAGCCGCCGGTCGCCAGCATCGGATCGAGTACCAGCACGACGTCATCCGGGCAGGCCGCTGGCAGCTTGTTGTAGTAGGAGACGGGCCGGTGGGTCGCTTCGTCGCGATACATTCCGAGGTGCCAGACCTCGGCGGACGGCAGCGCGTCCACCGCGGCCTCAACCATGCCGAGACCGGCGCGGAGGATCGGCACGAGGCCGATGCGCGCGCCGATCTGGTAGCCGGTGGTCTCCTCCATCGGGGTGCGGTAGGTGACTTCCCGCACGGGGAGGGTTGCCGTCGCCTCGTAGAGCAGGAGTCGCGTCAGCTCCCGCACCAGCTCACGGAACGTCTTGGCGTCGGTCCGCTCATCCGCCAGGAGCGTGACCTTGTGGCGCACGAGCGGGTGCTCGCTGATGTGGACCTGCTCCACGAAATCTCGTCCTTCCCGAGGCATGGTGAGCCCGTTCGAACAGGGGGAGGCAAACTCCTCCGCTGTGATGGATCGTCGGTATCTGTCGCGCGTGGAGGCAACCCTATGACTTGTCCGACTCGACCGACTGGTTGAGATAGCCGAGCTCGCGAAGGTGGCCGAATCCCTCTTCGGTGTGGCCTTCGGGCACGTACTCGAGCGCAACCCATCCGACGTAGCCGGATTCATCGATCGTCTTGAACAGCTTCTCGAAGTCGATCTCGCCGGTGCCCGGCTGGTGCCGGCCGGGGTAGTCGGCGATCTGGATATGATCGATCGACTTGCCGTGCTCGGCGATGATCGCGAACGGATCCTCACCCATCATCAGCGAGTGGTAGACATCGAACTGGAGGCCGACGTTGGGGTGCTCCAGCTCGGCGAGCACGGACATCGCCGTGGCGGTGTCGGGGATGCCGAACCCCGCCACATCGTGCGAGTTCACCGGCTCGATCGTGAGACGGGTGTCGACGGTTTCGAGCGCGTCGGCGGCGTAGGCGATGTTCTCGAGCATCGTCCGCCGAGTCGCCGCGGGGTCGTCGGTCTTGCCGACGAGGCAGTTGATGCGGCGTGGCTTCAGGGTTTCGGCGTAGGCCACGGCGAGGTCGACGCCATTACGGAACTCCTGAACCCGCTCCGGATCGGCGGCGATGCCGCGATCGCCAGCGGCCCAGTCGCCGGCAGGGAGGTTGAACAGGACGAGGTCGAGGTGGTTGTCACGCAGCAGCGCGGACACCTCTTGCGCCTTCAGCTCGTACGGAAAGAGCGCTTCGACGCCGCCGAAGCCATTTGCAGCGGCTCGGGCGAAGCGGTCGGCGAACGGATACTCGGTGAAGAGCATGGTGAGGTTGGCGGCAATCTTGGGCATCGGTCCCTCTCTGCGTCGTCATCCGGATGGCCGGATCTTCGTCTCGTTCCCGCCATTGTGCCAGTTTTTCAACCAGCGCGGCACCTGTCGCGCAACGCAATACCCTGTGTCACACTCGAAGCGATCATGGTTTCCGGCGTGGACCGGCGCGTGTCGAGGTGCGATTCCGATCATGTTGCGAGCAGCGAACATTTCTCGTCGTTTTGGGCCGATCACTGCGTGCCGCGATGTGTCGCTTGCGGTCGAGTCAGGCGAGGTGGTGGCGCTGCTCGGCGAGAACGGTGCGGGAAAATCGACCTTGCTCTCCATCCTCGCCGGGTTCGTGACGGCCGACTCCGGCACGATCGAGGTCGCGGGTGAGGAGCTGGCACCTGGCGATCCCGGCGCGGCGATTCGAGCGGGAATCGGCACGGCGTTTCAGCATTTCTCGCTGTCGCCGGCGCTCGACGTTCGCGAGAACCTGGAGCTGGCCCGGATCGATCCGGGCGAAGCGCTGCCGATGCTGCCGGG
>CBFGRG010000438.1:0-3290 GCA_965651105.1 uncultured bacterium
ACGGAGCCGGCGACGCAGCCATCGTCGCCGGCTCCAGGCATTGCACTCAGTAACTCGCTCGGTTGCTGATCGAACTCAGGCGCGGCGCGTGCGGAAGAGCATCACGCCAGCCACGGCGATCACACCGGCGATCCCGGCCAACAGCAGGACCGGTGCGGCGTCAGCCGTCTCGGTGGGGCCCTGTCCGGTTTCCGGAAGGGCGCTCACTGCGCTTTCCTCTGCCCCACTCTCCCCATCGGTCCCTGCTGGCGACGCTTCGGCGACTGGCACCGAGTCGTCACCTGTCTGAGCTGCCACTTCACCGGCGAGTCCCGCCATCCCGAGACTCGCAACAAGAAACGCCAGCAGCAGGCGCGTGTTCAGTACGTGAAAACGTCTGGTCATGATGTACATCTCCAAACTGTGCCCGGCGATCTGCCTGAGGTGCGATTGCATCCAGCACGTCGCCGGGTCCCCTGTGTACGACCACGGGTGAGTGCGGGCCCGTGTGGGCGACATGCTACCAGCCAGCCCTGCAAATTACGACGCATTCACGCAACCCGAAAGCCAGTGAATATTCGGTCGTCACGGTCGATTGCTCTCGCTGGCAGGAATCGGGGCCAGACGCCCAACCATCCACGGCAAATTGTGTATCTGGCCCGAGCATCGACGGCGCCGGTCTTCCGATTCGCATGTGCGCGCATGCCTTGGCATGACTTCTGCGCCTCCGCACTCCAATCGCCGGTCCGATCGGGCCCACCCGCGATCGAAAAGGAGCATGCACGATGCCGTACGACAAGCGCAGCGAACTGCCGGACTCCGTCAAGGACAACCTGCCGGCTCACGCCCAGGACATCTACAAGGAAGCGTTCAACAGCGCCTGGGATCAATACGACCACGATGAGCCTCGCGCCCATCGTGTGGCGTGGGGTGCCGTCGAAAACAGCTACCACAAGAACGACGACGGCGAATGGGTCAAGAACGATTGACGGGCGCCACCTCGCCTCACGACGAGCCCCCTGGCATCGGCCCGGCTCCGTTCAGCCGCCGTGATTCGCCGGGAGGCTCGTTCTGGCATCCAGGCCATCCGTGGATGCCTGCTCACCGTACGGGAGGGACATCATGCAACCAGATTCCAGTAGCAGCGTGATCGATCGCATCATCGCCTGGCTGCGCGGGCTCCTCCGCGCCGGCACGAGCGCCGGAGGGGGCGCCAGCCACCAGGCTCGCGACACCCAGCCCGGTCGGACGAGCGCGACGCGCGAATCCGGAAGCGCGCCCCCCGATCGCAGGGAAACGGCGGCCGACGACGATATCGATCGACGCAGCGACTTCGACGATGCCGCCGGTGACCTGATGACCGGCGAGGAGACCTTCCCGCCCTCAGGATCCGATCTCGACTCGGCCACGCACGTCCACGACGCCGTGGGCGGCGAGGATGAGCTCGCCGACGACACCACCGATGGCACGATCGACGCAACGCGCGACGCCGACCTGCGACCGGCAGGCGGGCGCGGCCTGCAGGATCGCGACATCTCGGTGCAGGATCAGCTCATCGTCGACGAGGGCGCCAGCAGCGACGAGTTCGACGGTGACGAGGTCACCCCAGGCGACGTCGACAATCCTTACGTGACCACCGAGGATGTCGAGTCGGCGGCCGAGGGGTATGGGGACTCCGACGACACGGAGCGTTCCAACACCAGCAACGAGGGGACGTCCTCGCTGACCGGATCGACCTTCACCGAAACCGATATCGACGTGCCTCCGGCCAGGGAAGACGACTCCGCACAGCAATCTGGGGACGATCAGGGCGCCGCCGACGCATCGGATGACAGCGGCAGCTTCCAGGTCGTCGAACGCTACAACTATGGTGAAGGGGACCTCGGGGTCGGCGCCAGCACAGCTCCGAATAGGCCTCGGGACCAGGACGCCGAGGAAGATGTCGCGACCGCCGATACCGACGCCTCGGTTTCGCCCGACGCCACCCGAACCGAGATCGAATCGCAGTCGCGAGGGGATGCCGTCAATCGCAGCGATGAGGCGACCCAAACTCCCGGGTTCGGCGATCCGGAAACCTTCGACAGCGCCACGAGCGGCACCACCGAGCCGTCGCGCTCGGCCACCGGCAACGAGGTCGAGGACGGGCAGGATGCGCTCGGCACCACGCTCGACCACAGCGAAGAATCCGACCCGTTCAGCGAGCAAGCCGCCGACGGTTCGGGCGAGGAGGAGCTGGCCGTCACCGACGAAAACGTCGATTTCGGGACTGAGCGCGTCGCCACGTTCCAGTCGGGAACGATCGCTCAGCAGGGCGGTCTCGCCAGCGACGACGTCGCCGTCGACGCCGATGTCACCAGCGCGGCGTACGCCGACCTGCCCGATGAACCCGCCCCTGCGACCGCTGACGACGCCGGCGAGGACGATCTCTCCGGAAGCGACTACCCGTCGGACCGCATCGTCGACACCCTCGATGGTGACGATTTCGCCGATGCCGAGATGCCGGACATCACTGATCTGGACAGCTCCGCCGGTGATCTCGACGCCACCGACCCCGCCGCACAGGTCGAATCCGTGACCTCACCCGTTGAAGATGTGGGAAGCCGTCTCGACCAGGACATTGTCGGCACAAGTGACGAGCACGTCGGCGGCGAGGAGCCAGAGTTCGCCGAAGCGGCCTCTCGTGGCACCGATGAGACGAGCACCGACGATCTCGGCACGGAGGCGCGGGCTGTCGACGAGACGCTGCCGGCGGGATCCGTGCGCGGCGATGGCGGCACCGAGGCGCCTGAAGGCTACCCGGTCAAGGGCAACGCGAGCTCGATGATCTACCACCTGCCGGACTACCCGTCATACGCGGGAACGAAGGCCGAATACTACTTCGCCTCCGAAGCCGACGCGATTGCTGCCGGATATCGACCGCCCGGAAACGTCCGGCGCGGCGGTGCCGCGGCATCCGACAGCGCTTCGAAGGCCGATACCGGTAACGAGACATCACAGGTGACGTCCGACCCGGGTCGCAACGAGAGCCAGCGCGATGCGGATGACGCGGGCGACATCCCCGCCGGGGCGGTTCGCGGCGACGGCACGACCGACACCCCGGAAGGCTACCCGGTAAAAGGCAATGCGAACTCGAAGATCTATCACCTGCCGAACTTTCCGTCCTACAAATCCACCAAGGCGGAGTTCTGTTTCGCCACGGAGCAGGACGCGATCAATGCCGGCTACCGCGCGCCAGGCAAGCGCAACCGGGGCAGGAAATCCTGAGACGCCGCGGGCAAACGAGCCCTGACGACGACACAGCAGCGGCCCGG
>CBFGRG010000439.1:0-3284 GCA_965651105.1 uncultured bacterium
GGCACTGTGCGATGGTGAGACACAAAGGGCCGGGATCATCCCGGCCCTTTGTGAGATCTCTCCGGATTCGGCTACAGCCCGTCGAAGTAGCCGTCGTTGCTCATCCGGGCAATCACCCGGTCGAACGCGGCGATGGTCGCCTCGACATCCTGCGAGTCGTGCTCGGTGCAGGTGAGGCCGCCGGCGTGGAAGAGGTGCACGCCCTCCAGCAACATGCCGATTTCCAGCGATTGCCCGAGTGCGGTGCCGCCGCTCGCCTTGAGGAACTCGGCGTCGACCCCCTCAGGCGTGTGCAGGTCGTCACCATTGGGGCGGTTGGTGCAGCGCTTGCCCAGCGCGACGTGGAAGACCGAGCTCTCGCCCCAGCAGAATCCGGGCGCGTCGTACTTGTTCAGCACCATGTTGAATCCGACGCGGATCTCTCGCGCCTGGCTGTCGCAGTAGTCGTGGATTTCCTTGTTGTCGAGCTTGCGCAGGCAGGTGTAGCCGGCCACGGCGGCAAGCGGGTTGGCGTTGTAGGTGCCGGCCTGCGGCACGCGCCGGTTCTTGTTCCAGGCCGCATCATCGGTGAACTTGATCATCTCCATGATGTCGGTGCGTCCAGCCACCGCGCCGCCCGGCATGCCACCGGCGACGATCTTCGCCATCGTGGTCATGTCGGGGATCACCCCGAAGCGCTCCTGCGCGCCGCCGGGAGCCCAGCGGAAGCCGGTGATCACCTCATCGAAGATCAGCACCGCACCGTGCTTTTTGGTGAGCTGGCGCACGCCCTCGAGGAAGTCTTCCTTCAGGGGGATGGTCGCGTAGGAGCCGCCGCTCGGCTCGAGAATGACGGCGGCGACATCGCCCTGTACCAACCGCTCTTCGAGCATCGCCAGGTCGTTCGACGGCACCACGGCGACCGTGCCCAGCGTCTCGGCGGGCACCCCGGGGACGGAGACGTTTTCGAACGGCGGCTTCTCGCCCTTCAGCGAGTATCCGTGCCAGCCGTGGAAGTGGCCCTCGAACTTGAGGATCGTGTCTTTCTGCGTGTAACCGCGTGCGACGCGCATGGCGAGCAGCGTCGCCTCGGTGCCGGAGGCGGTGAAGCGAACCTTCTCGGCCGACGGCACGAGCTTGACGACCTGCTCGGCCCAGCGAATCTCGGCCTCGTGCCCCGCGCTGAAGTGGGTGCCCTGCGGCACCTGTGTCTGCATTGCCCGGGTGATTTCCGGGTCGTCGTGGCCGAAGATGAGCGACCCGTGACCGACGCAGTAGTCGATCAGGTCATGCCCGTCGACGGAGGTCTTGTGCGAGCCCTTGGCGGTAGCGACGAACGGCGGGAAAGGTGCAATCTGGCGGCCGTCATGGGTGATACCGCCGACGATGACCTTGCCCGATCGCTCGAACATCTGCTTCGAGGCGGCGAAGTGTTTCGTGTAGTCCTGTTCGATGGTCCCTGAGGGCATGGTGGTTGTGCTCCCTGCGGGCCGCGTTGGCGGCCGCGCGCTATCGACGGCGGTGTGTTCTCGTCACTATATGGGGCAACTACGGTTCCTGCAAAAGTCCGGCGTTTGCGTCGCGGAATGCACGGTTTTGGGTCTGTGCCGGCGGGTGATGCGGTAGACTTGGGGGTGGCAAGACGTGGCCGAACACGTGGCGGGGTCGACGTTCCCGCACGCCGACGGCCGATTCGACACCCACGGCGACAGGAAATTGTCCACTCCATCCATCACCATTGTCGGCTCGAACCATGAATGCGCGTCTATCGACCTGCGCGAGCGCCTCGCCTTTTCCGGCGAAACGCTTGCCGAAGGGTTGCGCGCGTTGCATCGGCATGTCGACGAGGGGCTCATCGTCTCCACCTGCAATCGCACCGAGGTCTATGTCGTTTCCGATTCGGCCGATGCCGGGCGCGATCACGTGCTCAGCTTTCTGTCCGAGTATCACGGCATTCCTGCCCGGGCGCTGGACGAGATGTCCTATGTCCACGCCGACATCGGCGCGATCCGGCACATCTTTCGTGTCGCGAGCGGGCTCGATTCGATCGTGCTCGGGGAGCCGCAAATCCTGGCCCAGATCCGCGACGCGCTCGATGCCGCACGCGATGCCGGCAGCACGGGACCGTTCCTGCAACGCCTCGCCACCGATGCCTTGAAGGTCGGCAAGCGCGCGCGCACCGATACCGACATCGCCCGGAACAACCTCTCGATCAGCCACGCCGCGGTCCAGCTTGCTGCCCGCGAGCGTTCCGGTCTCGCCCAGAGCCGGGTCACGGTGCTTGGCGCGGGCAAAATGGCGTCGATCGCGGCCCGGGTTGCCGCTGCGCAGGGTGTCGAGTCGCTCACCGTCGTCAACCGCTCGGAAGGTCGCGCGCAGCCGCTGGTGGATCAGCTCGGAGCCACGTTTCGGCCGTTCAGCGAGTTGCGTGAAGCGATCGCCGACAGCGATGTCGTCATCGCCGCGATCCTTGCCGATGAGCCGGTCATCACGCCGGACATGCTGGAAGGGCGGACCACGCCGCTGCTCCTGATCGATCTCGGCGTGCCGCGCATCGTCGATCGCGCCTGTGGCTACGTCGCGCAGGTCGAGGCGCGCGACGTTGACGATCTCGAGTCCGTTGCGGGCGAGCAGCGTCGGCGTTACGCGCGCGAGATGCACCGAGTCGAGGAGATCGTCGATCAGGCGACCGACGACTTCATCGCGTGGAGCCGCAGCCGTCAGGCATCGGGCGCCATCGCCGCGCTGCAGAAGCGAGCCGGCGCGACGCGGGATCACGAGGTCGAGCGCGCGCTGCGACGGCTCGGTCATCTCTCCGAGCGGGATCAGAACGTCGTCCGCGCGATGGCCAAGGCCCTGACCAACACGCTCATGCACGAGCCCGTGCAATCGCTCCGGGCGGCGACATCGCCCGACGATATCCGGGATATTCTGTCGACGTTCGGGATCGAGCCGGATACATCCGAACGGATCTGATCGTCACGAATCCCAAAACTGTCCGTCAGCCGACCTGCATATTCGGGGGTGCCATGTCATTCTCTGCGTCGAGTTCCACTGTCCCCAGTTTCGCCCGATCCGCAGAGGCGTTCGCCGCTGCCCAGCAGGTGATGCCCGGAGGCGTCAACAGTCCGGTGCGAGCCTTTCGTGCCGTGGGCGGCACGCCGGTCTTCGTCGATTCGGGCGAGGGTAGCCGGTTCACCGATGTCGACGGGAACGGGTACCTCGACTACGTGCTCTCGTGGGGGCCCCTGATCCTCGGTCACGCGCACCCGAAGGTCGTCGAGGCGACGACCGCGGCGCTGCGA
>CBFGRG010000440.1:0-3257 GCA_965651105.1 uncultured bacterium
GACATCGAGACGCCCCGCCATCTCGCGATCGTGACACCAGGTGGGATGGATACGCCGCCGGCCGTATCGGAATCGAACGGTCGCCCACGGCGCATCGACCGGAACGACACCGCCCGCCTCAAGCGCATTCGCGCCGCGCACCGCTAGCGACCGCTCCAGAGTTCATCCCGGTGACGAGAACCCGCTCGATGCTGATCGCGTCGGGCGGGTTCATGTCTGTTGGTCGAGATCGTCATCGAACCAGGTGCGGCCGGGGTAGAGCTGGATGTACTCGACTGCGATGCCATGCTCCATCGTGAATGCCGCGCGCCCGAAAGGCGGCTCTCCCGGCTCGAACGCCCCGATCACGATTTCTTTCCCGTCGATCGCGGCGTCGAGGTCGTCGACCACGTAGCAGATGTGTGGTGCTCGCTGAAAGACCGGGTCGACCGTCGTGTCTGGTGCGTAGCGGAGCCACTCGATCCGCTGCGGGTGGTGCGCCGGGTTGGTCACCCAGCATCGGCTGCTGGCAACCCATGACTCGCCTGGCAGGGGGGTGTCCTGGTCAGGAGCCGGCAGGCCGATGTGATGGAATGTCTTCTTCACCGGTCGCTCCGGGGCAGGGGAGGCGGCCAGAATGGTCGCCTCCCTTCGTGTACGATCCGCTGAGGGGCTGGAGAGGTGGATCAGCCGCCCAGCTCGTCCTTCGTGAAGCCGGCATCCTCCGGCATGTCGATCGCGGCGAAGGTCTCATCGAGCGGGTAGGTGCGGGCGTCTTCCTTGACCTGCTCGACATCGAAGTCGTTCGCACCGGGGATGTACTCATTCTTGCAGACATCTGCGGCGTCGATCGGGTTCTCGACCTGGCCGAGCTCGTGGATCACGTCGAAGTAGGCCTGCCAGTCCTCGAGCCGGTGCCAGCCCCATCCCTCGCGGTTCTCGAAATCTCCGCGGAAGATCAGCTGGTTCTGCCACATCGACTCGACGCCGACCGCCATGTCATCGAACGTCTCCTGCAGCGCCGGGCCGATATCCGGCTGGCTGACCACGATCTGGGCGGCTGCGAGCGGGTTCCAGTAGGCGAACTCCATGCCCATCGCCCAGCCCCGGAGGTAGGTGGTGTAGAGCTCGGTGAGCGAGTCGTCCTCGAAGTCTTCACGGCGAATCTGGAACGAGTTTGCCGGGAAGACCGACCAGTCCTTGCCGAGGATGTAGTCGTACTCCAGCCCCTGGGCGCCCCATTGCGCGCGGAGCCCCTCCCAGGTGAGCGCCGCGTCGGCCTGTCCCTGATCGACGGCCTGCGCCCACTGCGAGCCGGCCTGGACGTACTGCACGGACGCGGGATCGATGCCGGCCTGGACGAAGAGGGGGTCGGTGATCAGCGACCAGCCCGGGTCGCCGAGCGCGACGCGCTTGCCCTCGAACTGCGAGACCTCGGTAAGGCCGGAGCCGGGGGCCACGGCGAAGCCGAACGTTTCCTGCGGACCCTGGTGCCAGACGGAGACGAGCGGAGTGCCGGCATCGATCGGCGCGCTGAACACGCCGGGCGAGACGAAGGACATGTCGGCCTGCCCCTCGGCGACCGCTGTACCGCCCGAGGACGCCGCGAGGATTCCCGGCTCCAGCTCGGTTTCGAGGTCGCCGAAGTAGCCCATCTCCTGGCCAACCCAATAACCGTAGTCGTCGAAGACCTCCAGCGAGCCGCGCGGCGAGATCCAGGTGACCGAGTTGCGGTCGTCCTGCGCGGCGACGAGGCGCCCGCCGCCGAGGGCGAGCCCGCCGGCAATGGCGGCGCTGGCGCCGAGCATCATGCGCCGGTTGAGCCGGGTGGAAAGGGGATTGATGCGTTTCGTGGTCATGTCTGCTCCTTCGTCATGGTCACGCGCGTAACGATCGAACAAGGCGTCGAGCTCGGCGTCCTCCTTTCGTTACGGTTCCCAGCTTGCCCACCGCTTGCCGGCCCAAAAGAAAATCACGTAGTCGAGGATGCCGATCACCGCCAGCAGCACGATGATGGCGAAGAAGTTGTCCATCTGCACGCGCGATGAGTAGTAGACCAGCCGGTTGCCCAGGCCCTCGCTGGAGCCGACCATTTCCGCCCCGACTGCCGTCAGCAGCCCGAAGATCGCGCCGATCATGAGCCCGACGATGATCATCGGCAGCGCCATCGGGAAGCGGATCTTCGTGAAGATCTGAATCGTTGAGGCGCCGTACGATCGTGCCAGCGCGATCTTGCCGAGGTCGGTCCGTCGGAAGCCGGTGGCGGCGTTGATCATCACCATCGGTCCGGATGCCAGCGCCACCACGATGATGCGCGGACTGATCGAATCGAACCCCAGCTTGACGCTCAGCAGGGGGACCAGCGCCAGCATCGGGGTGGTCACCAGCAGCAGGATGTAGGGGGTGATGACCTTCTCGACGAACGGGAACTGCGTGATCGTCGCCGCGAGCACGAGGCCGACGGACGCGCCGATCGCGTAGCCGATGATCAGCACCTGCAACGTGCTGAGGATGTGCGGCCAAAACAGCCCGAAGTTGTCCCACAGCGCCAGGCCAATCTCGCTCGGCTTCGGCATGACGTAGCTGGGGGTTTCGTTGATGGTCAGCCAGGCCTGCAGGCCGCCGATGACGACCACGGCCACAAGCAGGATGACCAGCGCGTCGCGCCAGCTCTGGATCGTGTTCGACGACGAGAGGCTCGACATGCCCGAGAGGCCGACCTCGTGGTGGCCGGTGTCGTCGTCGAAGGTCGGCAGGGTTTCGGCGAGATTGGAGTCGCGCTGGCTCATGCGGTCGCCTCCGTCGCGGTGGCCTGAGGACCGGTGCCGCGCTCGATCGTGGCCTTGATCTGCTGGACGAGCGCGATGAACGGCGGCTCCAGCGTCTGGTCGATCGTGCGAGGGCGTGGCAGGTCGACCGGGAAGATGTGCGCGATGCGGCCCGGCCGAGGCGAGAGCACGACCACCCGATCGGCGAGGAACACGGCCTCGGTGATGTTGTGCGTGACGAAGACGATGGTCTTCTGGGTATCCATCCAGACCTGCTGGATGAGCAGGTTCATCTCGTCGCGGGTGAAGGCGTCGAGCGCGCCGAACGGCTCGTCCATCAGGATGACGTCGGGGTCGAACCCGAGGCAACGGACGATGCTGGCGCGCTGGCGCATTCCGCCGGAGAGCTCGAGCGGCATCTTCTGCTCGAACCCGGCGAGACCGGTGAGCCGCAGCAGCTCGCGAATGCGATCGTGGTAGGGGCGGCTGTCCTGGTGGCGGATCTCGAAC
>CBFGRG010000441.1:0-3252 GCA_965651105.1 uncultured bacterium
GCCATGGGCATGGCCCCGCATCGTGCGGGGACCCGCGTGTCGTGAACGATGTGGGCAAAGATGAGATATCAACAATCCGGGTCTACGGTCGGGTGCGGACGAACCGGTCGGTAATGAGCGTTGGCGCATGCGACGCGCCTGGGCACGGAGACCCTGGTGGGATCGAGGGTTGGCCGCTTGCAAGCACCCGGATATCACAAATCCGGGTCTACGGTCGGGGGCGGGCGATTCGGCCGGCGGTCGATCGTTGCAGGCCGGGTCGCGTCCAGGCTCGGGTCGGTGTTATGACGCGTTGCTCACCAGCGCTACAGGAGGTTGGCGGGGTTGGGTGGTAGAATCCGGCCAAACGGATTCCCCTCTTCCTCGCCAAACGGTCAGGTGAGGACCGCGCCGGGCACGATTATCATTGAATTCATCGACGCCACATGCCGGGTGTCGCTGCGCGGTGCCGAGCGGCCGGCGGGGCATCACCCATCACAGAGGAACGTCACACGATATGGAAATCCCCACGATCGAAAACCTGATCCCAACGGTGATCGAAAGCACCAACCGGGGCGAGCGCGCCTTCGATATCTACTCGCGGCTGCTGAAGGACCGCATCATTTTCCTCGGCACGCCGATCGATGACCAGATCGCCAACGTGATCATCGCCCAGATGCTCTTCCTCGAGCACGAGGATCCCGAGCAGGACATTCGCCTCTACATCAACTCGCCGGGCGGGCAGGTGTACGCCGGCTTGGCCATCTACGACACCATGCGAATGGTGCGGCCGGATGTCTCCACCCTCTGCATCGGCATGGGCGCCAGCATGGCCGCCGTGCTGCTGGCGGCGGGCACGCCGGGCAAGCGCTTCGCGCTGCCGAACTCGCGCATCATGATTCACCAGGGCTCGGCCGGCTTCCGCGGCAATGTCCCCGACATCGAGATCGCGGCGAAGGAGACGATGGATCTCACCCGCACGCTCACCCAGATCATGGCCGACCACACAGGTCAGCCGTTCGACAAGGTGAAGGCAGACACGCAGCGGGACTACTATATGACCGGCGAGCAGGCGGCCGAGTACGGCATTGTCGATCAGGTGATGGTGCCGGGCTCCGCGCAGCCTGGTGTGAACGGGTCGGACGAGAAGAAATAGCGCGACGGGCGATCGAGGGCGGCTGCGGCGGTCCCTGAAACAATCCGCGAGGTGTTCGGGTGCATTATCGGTGTTCCTTCTGCAACAAGGGCCAGGAAGAGGTCCGACGGCTTATAGCTGGACCGAATTCGGTATACATCTGCGACGAGTGCGTCCAGTTGTGCCGGGAAATCATCGAGGAGGAGGAGCCATCGTCGGCCTCCCCCGAGCCTGGGCCCGCCAGGATCCCGACCCCGCGCGAGCTGTATGACCAGCTCAACCAGTACGTGATCGGGCAGGATCAGGCCAAGAAGATCCTCTCGGTCGCCGTCTACAACCACTACAAGCGCATCAACGCCGGCCTCACCGGCGACTCCGATGTCGAGCTCCAGAAGAGCAACATCCTCATGGTCGGGCCGACCGGCTCGGGCAAGACGCTGCTGGCGCAGACGCTGGCGAAGCTGCTGGATGTGCCCTTCTCGATCGCCGACGCGACGGCGCTGACCGAGGCCGGCTACGTCGGCGAGGATGTCGAGAACATCCTGCTGCGGCTGATCCAGGCGGCGGGCGACGTCCAGCGGGCGCAGCACGGCATCATCTACATCGACGAGATCGACAAGATCGCGCGCAAGTCGGACAACCCCAGCATCACGCGGGACGTCTCCGGCGAGGGCGTGCAGCAGGCCCTGCTGAAGATCATCGAGGGCACGGTCGCGAATGTGCCGCCGCAGGCGGGCCGCAAGCACCCGCACCAGGAATACATCCAGATCGACACGAAGAACATCCTCTTCATCGTCGGTGGAGCCTTCGAGGGCCTGGAAGAGATCGTCCGCAAGCGGGTCGGCAAGCAGGCGTTCATGGGCTTCGGCGGCGAGAACGGCCTGTCGGCGGAGATCGACAACCCGCTGCAGCAGCTGACCCACGACGACCTGCTGAAGTACGGGCTGATCCCGGAGTTCGTCGGGCGGCTGCCGGTGGCGGTGTCGCTGAACCACCTGACGCGGGAGGATCTGGTGCGGATCCTGACCGAGCCGAAGAACGCGGCGGTCAAGCAGTACCAGCGCTTCTTCAACCTCGACGACGTCGACCTGATCTTCACGGACGACGCGCTGGAGGCCACCGCGCGGCAGGCGGAGGAGCGCAAGACCGGCGCGCGCGGGCTGCGGACGGCGATCGAGGAAGTGCTCCTCGACGTGATGTACGAGATTCCCTCGCTGGAGGGGGTCAAGAAGTGCATCGTCGACGCGAACGTGATCAACAACCGGTCGCGGCCGATTCTGCTCACCGTCAACGAGCAGGAGATCGACTACGCCAAGACGGCGTAGCCTGAGCCGATCACTGCACCAGCACACAACACCTATCAGGCAGCCCTGGCAAACCTCCCATCGCATCGGATGCGACAGGTGAGCGGAGCCGGGCTGTCTTCGTCTCGTTCAACGGGACCCCCGGGCGCCAGGCTCGGATATCGTTTGCCCACCAGCCGCAGGACCCCCAGAGAGGTTTTTGATGGCATTTCACAACGCCGACGTTCATCTGCCAGCGGAGCTGCGAACGGACGAGTTCCTGCTTCGCCCGATCCGTGCATCCGACGCCGAGCTCGACTACGAGGCGGTGATGGAGAGCAGGGAGTTTCTTCGCACGTGGGAACAGTCGAGCTGGCCTGAAGACGACTTCACCGTCGAGGCCAACCGCGGGGACCTGGACAAGCTCGAACGACGCCACGCCGACGGCGAATCGTTCACCTACACCGTGATGAACCCAACCGAAACGCAATGTCTAGGGTGCGTCTACATCGTCCCGACCGCCTCGCGCCTGTTTTCCCGGGCGCGCATTTCCGAGATCGGCGGGGATCGATGGTCGGACTACGACGTTGGCGTCTACTTCTGGATTCGGAAGTCCCGGCTGGACGACATGCTGGACAGGAGGTTGCTCGAGGCGCTTGGACCGTGGCTCGCGCGTGATTGGCACATCGAGCGCCACCTCATTGTCACCAACGAGCAGTTTGCGCAGCAGGTTGCAATGATCGAGAGCACTGGATTGCAACGCAGGTTCCAGCTCGAGCGGTCCAACGAGCCCGGCAATTCCCTGGCGTTTGCCTGACTGATACGCAACAAGCGAGCGTTACTTGCTCGCAAGCG
>CBFGRG010000442.1:0-3250 GCA_965651105.1 uncultured bacterium
GCGCGCCAGCTCGTCACCCCTCGGGGAAGAACATCATCGGGTTCGGCAGGGGCGTGACGTCCTCGACGACGGGTTGCCAGTCAGGTTCCTCGCCGAGCGGTGTTTGCCAAATCGTCCCCGGGCCGCTCAGGCGCTCGCTGGTGTACGCGTAGAGCGTCTCGCCGTCCGGCGAAAGCCAGACTTGACCGAGCTCGGCATCGGCTGGCCCGGCGATTTGCAGGCCATCCGGGAATGCTGTCGACAGCAGCGTGATCGTGCCGTTCGCCTGTTGCGGCTCGAAGAGGACGATGTAGGTGTTGCCATCGCCATCGACCCATCCCGAGTAGCGCTCGATATCCGCAGGCCCGGGGCCGAACCCCGGCGACCACACCTGAGAAGCGACCGTGCCGGTCGTCGCGTCGAGCAGCATCACGCGATCTCGCGTCGGGAGGACGATCCAGTCGGAGCCCGGTTTCGTGAATCCGAATCGGTCAGGAAGCAGGTCGGTGGCGATCTCGGTGCCTACGCCGGTTTCGAGGTCGAATCGGAGGAGCCGGTCGACATCCCGGACGTAGACTGCGCCTGACGCGGCATGGACGAGCGGATTGTCGAACCGCTCGGCGGAATCGTCCTGGGCCACCACGCTGACCGTTTCGGACGCGCCAGGGACGAGCGCCATGATGCGATCGCCGGACGTGACGATGATCCGGCCCTCGGCGTCGAACCCGGCAAGCGTCGGGTTGTCGCCGACTTCGGTGGCCGAGTAGCGCGCCAGCACCCGGCCGCTCGCCACATCGAGGGCGACAATGCGGCTGTCGCCGGCGCGCGTTTCGTAAGCGACCATCTCACCGTCGGCGCTGGCGATCAGTGTCGGGCTGCCGACGTTGTCGCGAAGCGTTGGGTAGTCGGGCAGCAGCGTCACGCGGTCGAGCGACCCGGCGATGACGAAGGTCCGCGCGGCGGGGTCGGTGGTGACCCAGCCCGTCGTCTCGGGCGTGCCCAACTCGAGATGGAAGACTTGCGCGTCGCCGGGGAAGATCTCCGGCGGCGTCGACGGCATCACGCCGGTGTCGCCGGGGAGGTCGATCAGCTCCGAGAGGAGGTGGGTGTCGCCGGTCGTCATGTCGGTGACGGTCCAGTCGGCCAGCGTGTCGTCGGTCGGCACGAAGTGCCAGCGGCCGAAATCACGGGTCCAGTTCTGGAACGGCTCCACCTCGAAGAGGACATCGCCGGTAGCGAGATCGATCACGACTGACGTGCCGTCCTCGCGGAAGACGTGCAGCGTGTCGAGGTGGTTCCAGATCGCGGACACCTGAGTCACCCCCGGCAGCGAGACCCACACGCCAGGCTCGATCGGCAGCGTCAGGCCGTCGTCGCCGAGCGTCGCGATCCGGATGCCGCCATCGACTCGGGCCTCGCCGGCGGTCCCTTCGATCACCATCACGGCGCTGGACTTGCTTTCCGCGACTGGAGATGCCTCCGGAGAGGCGAAGTCCTGCGCGGGGAGGGTCCGAGGGTCGGTGCCGGCCGGGAAAGCGAAGCTCGCCACGATGTCGATGTTTCCGGAGAACTTCGTCCACTCCGGATCGGCGGAGATCTGCGAGATCCAGAGCGCGCCAGGATCGCCGGAGCCGCCGCGCATCGCGTAGACACACTGGCCATCCTGCGAGACGGCGAAACTGAAGCCGCCTGAATCGGCCGGAACGGTCAGCTTCAATCCGTCCGGTTTTTTCGGCGAAAGCAGCCATGCAGACCGCCCCTCTGGCAAGAGCTCGGTCGCGAAAATCAAGGTGCTGCCATCGCCGCTGGTCTCCCATCCAGGAGCGTACCCTGACTCGTAGAGCGCCACCTGCGTAGATGTCGGCGGCTTCATTTGTGAGACGATTTCGCCCGTGCGGGCGTCGAGCAGCGTCTGGCCGTTCTGGGCCAGGAATGTGATCCACGGCGACCCTTGCCTGGTGAAGCCTATCTGTCCTGGCACGAGCCCGGTCGCAACTTCTGTGACGGCCCCGGTGGCGAGGTCGATGCGCAGCAGCGCGTCGACCTGCTTCGCGTAGACAAGTCCATCAGGGGCGTAGAGGATCGGGGATGCGAGTCGCTCGAAGCCGTCCGCGATCGTGGAAACCGGGTCGCCGGCGGTATGGTCGATTGCGACGAGGCGATCTCCGGTGCCGGCGATCAAGCGGCCGTCCTCGGCGAAGCCGGCCAGTGACGGATCATTGCCGACCTGATCGACGCCGAAGCGGGCCAGCTCTTCACCACTGGCAGTGTCGAGAACGACGATGCGATCGTCTCCGGCGCGTGTCTCGTAGGCGAAGGCCGTGCCGTCGTCGCTGATCGCTGCGACCGGGAAGCCGGCGCTGTCGCGGGCGGTCGGGTAGTCGGGGATTGATATCGCGCGGTCGAGGGAGCCCGGAATGACGAACGTGGCGGCGTCGGGGTCGCTTGCGATCCATCTGAGCCCGTCCATCCGCCCGGCCTCGACCCGAATGACGTCGGCCGTGTCGATGATCTGGCGGGGGGCGTCACCCCTCGGCATCACAGCGGAGTCGGGGGGCAGGTCGACAATGTCGGACAGCATGCGCGTGTCGCCCGTTGCGAGATCGATGAGCTGCCAATCGGTGAGCGCATCGTCGGAAGGGAGAATGACGTAGTCCCATCCTTGCTGCGTCCCGGTTCGAAAGGGTGGTATGTCGAAGAGGACGTCGCCAGTGGCCAGGTCGATCACGGATCGGCTCTTGTCGTTTCGGCCGATGAGGATCTGCCCCGGTACCCTGGTGTGACGTACGCCCGTGACGTCGGGGATGGTGACGGTGCCGTCGCCGACCGGCAGGGTGAGTCCATCATCGTCGAGCACCGCAACGGCGAACGGACCGTCGGTCGTGGCGGTGAGATCAGCGTCGTCTGTGACGACGAAGAGATCCTTCCACCCGGCTCCGCGATCGGGCGTCGCGCTCGGCGAGGCCATCGCGACGCCGGGGGCGGGGGTCGGCGCTTCGGCCGGGCGCTGGGTGGCGATGAAGCTGGCGCCGAGAGTCACGATCAGCGCCACCACCAGCGCGGCGGCGATGGCCGGAGACGTTGGCGACCACCACGGCGCGCGCCGGGTTTCCTTCTCAATGGGTATCCACGTCGTGCCGCGCGGGGCGGCGAGGGTTCCGCTGCGCATCAGATCCTCCTCGATTCGTCGCTGGGCCGCTGCCGCCGGAGTCGTCCCCGCCGCCAGTCCATGGAGCTGGCGCGCGCCGGACATCGCCCGGCCGAGCGAGCC
>CBFGRG010000443.1:0-3241 GCA_965651105.1 uncultured bacterium
CTGCTCGCCGCCTTGCAGGCGACGGAAGATGACCCGTGGCGAGAGGCGAAGCCGGGAAAGATCCTGCACGAGATGCGCTACGGCGACCTGGCGCGGACCGGGCAGATCCCACACACGCCCTACTACGGCTCGATCGACTCGACGCCGCTATTTGTGATGGTCTTCGCGCAGCACTGGCTATGGCACCGCGACGACGCGCTGTTCGACGATCTCGCAGATCACGTTCGCTGGGCGCTGTCCTGGATCGAGGATCACGGTGATCTCGACGGTGACGGCCTGATCGAGTTCACCGGCCAGCAGCAGGATTTCGCGCACATCTCCCAGCAGGGCTGGAAGGACAGTCACGACTCGCTTCACTTCGCGGACGGCCGGGAGGTGGAGGGGCCGATCGCGTTGGTGGAGGCGCAGGGATACGTCTTCGCGGCCTACCGGTGGCTCGCCGATGCCGCGCGCCTGCGCGGCGATGGTGCGTGGGCGGATGAGCTTGCGGCGAAGGCGGAGAGGATGCGGGCGGCGGTCGAGGAGCGGTTCTGGATGGAGGAGCCGGGTACCTATGCCCAGGCGCTGGATGGGAACAAGCAGAAGGTCGATGCGATCAGCTCCAACCCCGGGCACCTGCTCTACTGCGGGCTGCCGAGTCCGGAGCGGGCAGCGCGCGTGGCCGACCGGCTGGCCCGGCCCGACATGAACTCGGGGTGGGGGCTGCGGACGTTGAGCGCGGAAATGGCGACCTACAATCCGATGAGTTATCACAACGGCAGCATCTGGCCGCACGACATGAGTCTCGCGATGGCTGGACTGCGCGATTACGGGCACGTCGAGCTGGCTCGTGATTTCGCGATGGCGCTGGTGACGCTGGCCTCGAAGGCGTCCGACCTGCGGCTGGCCGAGCTCTACTGTGGATTCCCGCCGTCGGACGACGTTCCGGCGCCGGTCAACTACCCTGTCAGCTGCAGTCCACAGGCTTGGGCGGCGGCGTCGGGGATGCTGGCGCTGCGGACACTGCTGGGACTGAAGCCGGATCCGGAGCGGCGGATGTTGACGGTGGAGCCGGACCTGCCGGTCGATTGGGCCTCACTCTCGGTCACCGGTCTGCACGCCTTCGGCTCGTTCGTCGACATCGAGGTCGAGCGGGCTGCCGGCGGATACGATGTCCGGATTGCGAATGGTCATGGTTGAGCGGCGGACCGGCCGTGACTCCGGTTCGACGTTTTGACATGGGATTGCCGACCCGCTGCAAAGACTCGGTGGCACACTGACGCTCGGGACCCACAGAGCCGAGCGGTCCCGAAACGGCCGCTTCGCACCGAGCGATACCATGCAGCCGATATCATCCAGCGTTTCCTCAATTCGCCAATCCGTGGCAGCATCCGCACACCCAAGACATCGCGATCGTGCCACCCTCGTGGCCGCGATCTGGGCAATCGCCTACGGAATATTCGCGACGGTTTGGGCGGCCGGTGGACCGGGCTTTCCCTACGGACGTGGACATGACCCTGATCCGGATTACTCCAATCTCACCGCGCTGACGCCGGAAACCGGCACGCCGATTATCGCCGTCTGGTCATTCGCTGCGCTTGCCGCTGCGGTGGTGCTGGGGCGTGATGCGAGCTCAAGGCGGCTTTCGCGGATTGCGGTCCCCTTCGCCTGGCTCACCGCGGTCATGTTGTTGCTGATCGTGCCGGACTTCCGCCTGCTGATCCGGGTCGCCTACATGCCGGTGGTGCTCCTCGGCGCACCGTTCGACTGGCCTCCGGGGGTTGACCTCGGGGAGTTTTTCCAGTGGACGGTGATCAACCAATTCCTCTGCGTCCTCGGCGGGATCGCGTTCGCCGCCGCCGCGCTGCGGGGACAGCGCCGGTTGACCGCTGCATGCGAAACCTGTGGCCGCCGTGATTCCGCCGACGGATGGACCAGTCCTGAAGCCGCTGTGCGCTGGGGCGCCTGGGCGACCTGGACGGCTGTGCTGCTCCCGCTCTTCTGCTCGGTCACGCGGTGGGCGTGGGCGCTGGGCATTCCGCTCGGGGTTACGAGCGATTTCCTGCGCGAGGAGGCCGCGGAGACGCCGATGATCTGGTATGCCGGTGCGTTCCTGGCGACGTTCGGCGCGCTCGGTGGGTTGCTCACGCTCGGCCTGATTCGCCCGTGGGGCGAGCGCTTCCCGCACTGGATGGGCCGCTTCGCCGGGAAACGGGTCCCACCCCGGCTGGCGATCGTGCCGGCCTCGGTGGTCGCGATCCTCATCGTCGAGGCGGGCATCATGTACGACCGGATGGCGCTCACCGGCGCCTGGGACGACGAGTTCCGCTCCGGCAACTGGGCGACCGTCCTGCCGGAGATGACCTGGCCGCTGTGGGGATTCGCGCTGGGCGCGGCGACCCTCGCCTACCACTATCGCCGCCGGGGTCGATGCGAGGCGTGCGGCCGCAGGTAACTCTCCCCCTACGCATCCCTGATCAATTGTTCGAGGAAGGGGCGCGCCTGCTGGACGGCGAGGGCGCGGGGGCGAACCGCGTCGCGCTGCTCGGGCAGGAGCTCGGGGATGGTCATACCGTCGTCGAGCTCGAAAATCGGCTCGTAGCCGACACCTTCAACTCCGCGTGGTCCGTCGGCGATGACGCCGTCGAGGGTGTTTTCCCAGGTCTGGAGCTGTCCGTCGGTGGCAGCGACGCTGACCGCGCTGATCAGCCGTGCCGAGCGGCCGTTGGCGGGGGCATCGCGGAGCTCCTGAAGCAGGAAGTCGCGATTGTCCTGGTCGGTGGCATCCTCGCCGGCGTAGGTCGCCGACTGGACGCCCGGCGCGCCGTCGAGGCGGTCGACGACGAGTCCCGATGCTTCGGCAATGGTGATCAGGCCGGTTTGCCTCGCGCCGGCACCGGCCATCGCCATCGCGACTTCGGCGAATGTCGAGCCGGAGATTCCGGCGATGTCATCCGCTTCGACGTCGTTCAGGGTAACGAGGTCGTGGTCGTTCCCGAGGAGCGAGCGGAGATCGTCGTTGTCGTTGGGATTGGCGGTGATGACGAGAATCCTGGCCACGGTTCGGTTCCTTTGCTGAGGCGTCGCGGGGCGGCGTCGTTGCCACCTCTCCCCTGACCCTCAGCAAATCCTGAACCGTGGATCGTCAATTCGTCGCGACGGCTACCTGAGCTCCAAAACACGGGCGTGCAGGGCGAGGGCTTCGACAACATGCTCGTCCCAGTAGTCCCAATCGTGGTCGCCAGGGAACTCGGCGTAGTGG
>CBFGRG010000444.1:0-3216 GCA_965651105.1 uncultured bacterium
GAAGACGCGGATGTCGTGGAAGGTGCTGCCGCCACCCATGTCGGACAGGGTGGCGCTGGTGAGCTGGTTGACGTTGCGACCGTCGAGCGAGCGACGACCCCAGTGCCCCTTCGGCGAGACGACCACGCCCGGCCGCACGCCGTCGGTCAGTTTCGCGTGCAGGAGCACGCTGCCCCGTTCGTTGCGCGCCTTCACCACCTGACCATCGGCAATGCCGAGTCGCTCCGCGTCGGCCGGGTTGATTTCCAGCGACGGGCGACCCTCCTTGCGCTCCAGATTCGGAAGGTTGGCCATCGCCGAGTTGACGAAGTGGTGCGCCGCGCCGGAAAGCAGCCGGAACGACCCATCGGTTCGGACCTCGTCGGGCGATTCCGGGCCGGCGTAGTAGGGCAGCGGGTCCTCGCCGTGCTCCAGCATCGCGTCGCAGCGGAGCTGGATGCGACCGTCTGGCGTCGGGAAGATGCCGCCCTCGAAGGGGATGTCGCTCACCTCGTCGAAGCTGTACTTCACCGTGCCCTCGGCCTGCAGGCGCTCCAGCGTGATGCCCTTCAGCAGCGGGTTGGTTCGCGCGGTCGCGGTCAGCACCTCGTCGATGATCTCGTCCGGCTCCTGGTGCAGCCAAGGGTCGTCGTAACCCAGCCGCTCGGCCAGCGCCCGCATCACGTCCCAGTTGCTCCGGCACTCGCCCAGCGGCTCGATCGCCTGGGCGTTGTATTGCAGGTGATGGTGCCCATAGGCCTTGTGGAGATCCACCTGCTCGAGCTGGCTGGTGGCTGGCAGCACGATATCGGCGTAGCTCGCCGTGTCGGTCATGAACTGCTCGTGGACGACGGTGAAGAGGTCCTCGCGGAGCAGCCCCTCGATGATCCTCGGCGCGTTCGGCGTCGAGGTGACCGGGTTGGCGCCGAAGACGAAGAGCGACTCGATCGGTGGACCGTCGATCTCCCCATTCAGCACCGCGCCAAGCTGGTTCATGTTCACCGTTCGCGGCACGGGCGGCGAGTCGGCGGCGTGGCCGACGGCTTCCTCGTCATAAACCACCCACCCGCTCTGGCTGTAGAATGCGCCGCCGCCGCGAATCCCGTACTGCCCGGTGATCGCCGGGATGGCGAGCACCGAGCGGATGATCTGGCCACCGTGCTGGTTCCGCTGCAGCCCGTCGGCGATCTTCAGTACCGCCGGCGCTGAATCCGCCCACATTCGTGCGAGCTTCTCGATGTCCGCAACCGGCAGGCCGGTGATGCGGCTGACCCGCTCGGGGTCGTACGCGGCGGCACGGTCCTGGAGCTCGCGCCAGCCGGTGCTGTGCGCCTCCAGCCACGCCTCGTCGTGTCGGTTGTCGCGGAAGAGGATGTGGACCAGCCCGAGCGCGAGCGCGGCGTCGGTGCCGGGCTCCGGCTGGAGGTGCCAGTCGACCGATTTCGCCGTCAGGGTCCGGCGCGGGTCGATCAGCACCACCGTCGCGCCCTGCTTCTGCGCGTCCCGCAGGAAGGGCATGAAGTGCGGACTGGTGCTGGCCGGATTGTGCCCCCAGATCACAATCAGCTCGCTCTGGAGGAAGTCCTCGAAGGCCATCGCGTGCTTGGCGCCGATCGTGGCCGGCACGGCGACACCGGCGGAGGCGTCGCAGATCGTCCGCTCCAGCCCACAGGCGCCCATCCGGTTCCAGAGCCGGGCGCTGCTGACGATCATCTGCACCAGCCCGAGCGTGCCGCTGTAGGAGTAGGGGAGGATCGACTGAGCCCCGCTGCGGGCCATGATTTCCTGCCAGCGACCGGCGATCTCGTCGAGCGCGTCGTCCCACGAGATTGCTTCCCACCCGCCTCCGCCCTTCGGACCGGTACGGCGCAGCGGCGTCGTGAGCCGGTCGGGATGGTAAACGCGATCGAGGTAGGGACGCACCTTGGCGCACAGCCAGCCCCTGGTGACCGGGTGTTCCTTCACCGGCGTGAAGGCGATCGCGCGGCCGTTCTCGGTGGTCGTGCGAATCGCGCAGGTGTCCGGGCAGTCGTGCGGACAGGCGGTGTGGACGGTGTGGGCGAGGGGAAGGGTGCGCGTGGCCATGGTGTCAGGCTCCGGTCGAGATCTCGGCGTCGAGCGCGGTGGCGAGCGCGTCGAGATCGTCCTGCGTGGTATATCCCTGCACCGAGACGCGGACAAAGCGCCTGTCGCCGTGTCCGGTGATGGGCACCTCGACATCGTGATGGTCAAAGAGCCGGTCGCGCAGGGTGTCGGGCACGCCGTCCGGCAGGGTGATCACGGCGAGCTGGCGATACCACTCCGTCGTGTCCGGGTAGAGCGGCTCGGTGTCGAAGTGGGCATGCATCCGTTGCCGGAAGTCACGCAGCATCGTGAAGCAGCGCTCGCGGACATCCGGCCAGCGGTACTCGCGCTGGAAGTCGATGGCGCGACCAACGGCGAGGATGCCGGAAACATCGCGAGTCGCCTGCTTCTGGTTGCGACTGACGAAGGTATGGTCTCCCGACCAGCCCCAGCTGATCGTCAGCGATTCGACCCATTCATGGTGTTCGGGGCGAACGTAGAGGAACGCCGTGCCTTTCGGCGTGCAGAGCCACTTGTGGAAGTTGCCCGAGTAGATGTCGGCGCCAACGGCCTGCAGGTCGAGTTCGAGCTGGCCCGGCACGTGCGCGCCGTCGATGATCGTGAGGATGCCGGCTTCGCGAGCGCGGGCGCAAATCTCCTCGATCGGCAGGATGATCGCCGTGCCGGAGGTGATATGCGACAGGAAGATCGCTCGGGTTCGCTCGGTGACGCCGGCCCAGAGCGCGTCGACGATCGCTTCACGCGACGTCGCCGGCAACGGGATCGGCTGGTGGATGTAGCGGGCGCCGGCCTTGCCGCAAAGATGTTCCCAGGTCATGTCGAGCGCGCCGTACTCGAGATCGGTGGTGAGCACCTCGTCGCCGGGCTGCAATGGAAGCGAGCGGGCGATGACATTGAGGCCGGAGGTGGCGTTGGTGACGAAGGTGAGATCGTCGGGGTCGGCGTTGAGGTAGGCGCCGATTCGGCCCCGGGCGGCATCGAGCAGCGGCTCCTGCCGACGGGAGACGAATGCGACCGGCTCGCGCTCCAGCTCGCGTTGCCACGCCTGCCAGACCTCGAAGACGGGGCGCGGGGTGGCCCCAAACGACCCGTGGTTGAGGAAGACGACGTCCGGGTCGAGCAGGAACTGCTCTCGCAGCGCCTCGGGGCTGT
>CBFGRG010000445.1:0-3204 GCA_965651105.1 uncultured bacterium
CATCGATGCCCCCGCTGTAGTCAATTGATCGTGACGTTCGCGCATTGCGATCTCCATGGGCGAGGCGCTTGCCAGGTCGTGCCAATGCTCACGATTTTGCGGGCTGGCGCAGCATCACACATCGGGACAATCCCCCGGGAAATGGCGCACGTTCCACCCTGAGATTTGATGTGAGGGGATACCCCTATGCGGGTTCGCGCTGGCTGGCAGGACGGCGCGAATCGAGCTCCGCGGCGGTTCGAGCCGCATCACGCCGGGACGGGACGCCGAGCTTGCCCAGAATGGCGGTGACGTGATGCTCCACCGTCTTTGGCGAGACGTAGAGCCGCTCGGCGATCTCCCGGTTGGTGTGGCCGGCGCTGATGAGCGAAAGGATCTCGGCCTCCCGTGATGTGAGCCCCGCGGGGTGGCTTCGGGTCGAGCGGGCCGGACCACGATGCAGCCTCGCCGAGCTGATCTCGCGCAGCCGTTGCAGGGTTTTGGCCGCCGTTGCCGTGGCGCCAAGCTGCTCGAAAACGTTGAGTGCCGAGCGAAGCGTGGTCTCGTCGTCGCTCGCGAGCCGGGCTCGAGCCGCCTTGTAGGGGCACCCGACCGCGTCCCAGGCGTCCGCCGCGGCGGCCCAGTCACCGGCGATCTGGAGGGAATACGGCTCGATCATCGGGCCTCCCGGCAGCGGTCCGGCGCCCGCCACGGTCAGCCACCAGTGGATCTCCCCACGAAGCCACGCGGTGAGTGGCCGGTCGACCAGTGGGCGCAGTGTGGCGATCGCATCGGCGAACCGGGCATCGTCGCCTGCCAGCCATGCCGCCTCCGTCCGTGCGGCGTGGACCGGGCCGAGGCGCTGCATCTCGCCGGTCGGCAGGGCCAGCGCATGAGCCTCATCCAGCGCACCCATGGCATCGGGCTCGCCTCGTCGCGCGCGCAGCCGTCCCAGCGCGGTGAGTGCGACGATCCTGCTTAGCGGCGTTGTCTGTGGTTTGTCCAGCACCGTGCGGCAGTCGGCTTCCGCCTGTGACCAGTTGCCTTGATACAGATTCAGGGCAGCTCGCCAAGCGATCAGGTAATCCCGCATCGAATCCTGATCGTGCTCGGTGGTGTAGGCGATACCGTCGGCGAGGTGGCGAACCGACGCGGTGAGCTCCAGGCGCTCGATGGCAGCGATGGCGAGCATCGCCCACGCCCGTGCCGCGTGGTCGGCGAACCCGCCCTCGAGCGCGAGTTGAAGGCTGCGCTCCAGTTGCATGCAGCCGTCATCGCTGGTGGCGGGCATGCGGGCGCGGGCAGCCCCGACATTCCCCAGCGCATGGACGAGGATCTCGCGCTCATCGAGCTGCTCGGCCAGGGCAATCGCTCGCTGGCCCCACGCAACCGCGCTTGCGTCGTCGTAGGCAAGCATGCGGAGCTGCGACAGGTTGCTGTAGGCCCAGGCCAGCTGGGGACCGGGTCGCAACGGCTCGAGGATGGCAAGGGCTGCCTGGGCGGCAGTCTCGGCATCGTCGCTGTGCCCGGCGAACCAGTGTACGCGGGAGAGCCAGCGATGGTTTTCGCCCTCCTTGATCGGGTTTCCGACCTCTTGCCAGATCGCCAGCGCGCTTCGACGCCCCTCAATGGCGTCATCCATCTGGTTGGTCAGGTAGCACTCGTAGGACCAGGATTCGAACAGCTCCGCCCGCTCGGCATCGGGAAGGGGCTCCGCGTGGCGCAGCGCCCGGGCAAACTGCTGCGCTGCTTCGCGATGGGAGCGCAATGCCTGCGCCTGTCCGGCCGCAGCGATCGCGAACTCGAGCGTCGCGTCGCGATCTCCGGCCAGCTCGGCGTGGTGGGCCAGCACGGCCAGGTGCTTCTCGCGATCGGGACGCTCCCGCAGCAGGGCCAGCGCCCGTTCGTGCAGCAGCCTCCGGCGTGGCGGGATCAGGCTGGCGTAGATAGCATCGCGTGTCAGTTGATGGCGAAACAGGAGGAGGTCCCCTTCGGACCGAAGGAGCCCGCTGGCCATGCATTCCTCGACCTCGTCGAGGGCCGGGCCCGCCATCCCGGACAGCATGACGGGGTCGATCGTGGCGCCGAGTACCGCGGCGGTGCCCAGCACGAAGCGGGCGTCGGACGACAGGCGCGAGGCGCGGGCCAGCACGGCGTCGCTCACGGACGCCGGCAGAACGTCTCCACCAGCGGCGAGGATTTCAGTGACGTAGAAGGGGTTGCCGCCCGTCTGCTGGTGCAGCGCGGACGGGTCGATCCCGCTGCCTCCGGCCAGCACCCGGACGGACGCTTCCGAGAGCGGCGCCAGGCTCATGCGGCGGTAGCCGGGAGCGGTCGCCAGGTCGCCGAGGATTCGCTGCAGCGGGTGGTAGGCGCCGACCTCGTCGTCCCGATAGGTGACGATCAGGAGCAGGGGCAGACTTTCGATGCGCCGACCGATGAAGCGGACCAGGTCGAGCGAGGCATCGTCGGACCAGTGCGCATCTTCGCCCACCATCAGGATCGGGGCGTCTCGCCGCTCGATGGCTTCGAGCATCGCGTGGAAGAGATCGTCGCGACCCAACCCCTGACGACGGTGGGGCTCGAACGTCAAGCCGAGCGCGGACGCATGGACGCGGACGGAGCTGAGTGGTCCGGGCGTGGAGAGGGCATCGCACGACGAGCGGACCGCCTCTACCTCGGGCTCGACCTGCCGGAAGAATGCGTCGATGACGCTCGTCTTGCCGACACCGGCCTCACCGCCGAGGAAGACGATACGCCCTCGACGATCAGCCGCTTCGTCGAGCAGGCGATGCAGCTCGTGCAGGTATGGTTCGCGTTCCAGAAGCTCCATACGTCGCGCTCATCCGGGCTCGTGTGTGGTGTGGCGACTTCCTTCAGAGGTATGATTACGTCAACAGTATAGTCGGGCAGGCTCAGCGGAAGATGCGAAGCGATGGGCCATGGCTCTTTCGGGCAGGCTACATGGGCCAGCGTTGGCGCGCTCGCGCCGCCCTCAGAACGAAGTCAACGCGCCGGTGCTCAGTGCGTGCTGGTTGCGCGTGGTCTCCAGCTCCGCCGACAGCGATCCCGGTGATTGGTGTATGGCCCTCGCCCTCGAACCATCGTTGCGCCTTCAGGTGGTGGACGTGCTCCGGATCGAGGATCGAGATGATGACGTTCACATCGAGCAGGTACGACATCAGTACCCTTCATCGCGCAGGTGATTCACCATCTCGAGCGTGA
>CBFGRG010000446.1:0-3199 GCA_965651105.1 uncultured bacterium
GGTGCTCAGCGCACCGCCCCGTTTCGTTGACGATGCTCCTGACGATGCGTTGACGCAGGGTCGGTAATCTCGACACAGGTGGCGCTCCCGACACCGCTCAAGCAGTCTGGGCTTGAGCCGGGACGCCGCCGATCGATCCATCTCGCGGCCATCTGGCCGCCACGCGTACCAGGAGTTCACGTTGAGCACGCTTGCCGACCACACCGCTTCGGCCTTTGGCCTGAGATCGACCTTGACACTCGCCCACAGCGCCCTCCCGGATGCCCCGGTCGTGCCGGACACGCCGCGCACGTCACTCATCGATCGGGCGCGCCTGATCGTCGTCGCCGCGAGCCGCCGCGTCAGCCGTCCGGCCCCGGACGTGGCAAAGGATCCGGCCATGGCGCAGGGATGACGCCGCGAACATCGATGCAATGAATGGCCGCGGCCGTTGACGCCTCCTTGACGTGCCGCCGGTAGTGTAAGCCTGGCGATCGATCGATCGCCGGCACGGACCCGACCGGCTCGTCCCCGAACGATCCGCGCCTGACACGACACCCAGATCGTTCGAGGTGACATCATGACACCCACCCAGATCCTCATGCTGCTGCGACGATTCCCGACCGACCTCAGCGCGCGCGAGAAAACGCGGCGCATCCTCAAGCAGCTCGCATCGCCACCGGCGCCCCGGCCCACCAGCAGGACCGCCTGAACCCGGACTCGTCCGCTCCCATCCAGACCCGGCGACGGCGCTCGAATTCGGCATGCATTCGCGTCCGCTCGCGCGGACTGGTCCCCTTCTTGCTGGTCTGTCGCATGGCGATAGATCAGCAAGAAGGAGCATCAATGTGAGCCGACCGCATACCGACTGGGATCCACACGACAAGGACGTGCTCGCCGATCAGCGCCGCGCCTACGACGCGATGCGCGAGCGCTGCCCGATCGCCCATAGCGACGCGATGAACTGGTCGGTCTTCCGGCATGCCGATGTCTGCGCGGTGCTGGAGGATCCCGATACCTACTCCAACAGCTCGCGTCATCACGCCATTCCCAACGCGCTGAATGGCCGCGAGCATGCGCTCGCCAGGGAAACACTGTCGCCGCACTTCTCCGCCGAACGGATGGCCGCGACCGAGCCGGACTGCCGCGAGATCGCCCGTGACGCGATCGCCGCGCTGCGTGAGGCGGACGGGGGCGACGCGGCCGCGCTGCTCGCCGACCCGGTCGCGATCAAAACGATGTGCCGCTTCCTCGGCTGGCCGGATGCGACCTGGGCGCGCGTCCGGGCCTGGATTCATGGCAACCAGCGGGCAAGCTTCGCGCGCGATCGCGACGCCTCCCGCGCCCTCGCCGGCGAGTACGAGGCGATCGTCCGGGAACACCTCGATGCGTACCGTGCCGGTGGGGGGAATCCGGACGACGTCACCAGCCATTTGATCCGCACCGAGATCGACGGCCGGCGCTGGACCGACGACGACATCGTTGCCACGCTGCGGAACTGGATTGCCGGACATGGCACTGTCGCGGAGTCGATCGACATCGCCGTCTACCACATCGCCCGCGATGCGAACCTCCAGGCGCGGCTGCGGGACGACCCCTCGCTGATTCCAACGGCGATCGACGAAATCCTGCGCGCCGACGGGCCACTCGTCTTCAACCGCCGCACGACGACCCGCGATGTAACCCTCCACGGTCGAAGCATCGCCGCCGGCGAGCGGCTGTCGCTGATGTGGATCGCCGCAAACCGCGACCCGCGCGCATTCGAGCAACCCGCCGAGGTTCAGCTCGATCGCGATCAGGCTGGCAACCTGCTCTTCGGCGCGGGCATTCACTATTGTCTCGGCGCGCCGCTGGCCCGGCTGGAGCTGCGGGTGACGATCGAAGAGCTGCTGGCAGGGACAGTCGAAGTGACGCTCGCCAGCGACCACGAGCCACCCCGCGAGGCCTATCCGAGCAACGGGTTCAGGGAGATGCCGATCCGCGTGCGTTGACGCTTGCCTGAATCGACGGTGATGGCGTACGATGCGATGCTGTCCCGAACGGCAAGGGTCCCCAGCCGGGGTCCGTGTCGAACCAGCGAGGCATGCCATGACCGTACCGTACGACCCGCACAGTCCCAACGCCGACCCACTACCGGTCAACACACCAACTCCGCTCGATGGCCAGGTGACACTGGTCGCGTACGACCCCGCGTGGCCCGGCATGTTCGAGCAGCAGGCCGCGCGCATCCGTGCCGCGCTCGGCGACCGCGCGCTGAGGATCGAGCACGTCGGCTCGACCTCGGTGCCGGGCCTGGTCGCCAAGCCGTGCATTGACATCCTGCTCGTGGTCGCCGACGCCGGCGACGACGATGCCTACATCCCCGACCTCGAGCAAGCGGGGTATGTGCTGCGCATCAGTGAGGCGCCAGAGGGATGGGGGCCACATCGCGTCTTCAAGGCGCCGGACATGAACGTCAATCTCCATGTACTGTCGGAAGGATCGCCGGAAATCCGCGAGTTTCTCGATTACCGCGACTGGCTGAGGGCACACCCGGAGGACCGCGATCGCTACGCCGCCGTCAAGCGCGAGCTCGCCGGTGGTCACTGGAACACCATGCAGGACTATGCCGACGCCAAGAGCGACGTGGTGCGGGAGATCAAGACGCGCATGCGGAAGGCGATACCGGATGAAGGGTGACCTGATCCCGATCGGGCGAATCGTGCGCCTGCAGGTGCAGGTCGCGCACCTGAAGCGGGGCGAGCAGCCGCGCCGGTGGTACGACCCGGCACCGATCACCGAGGTCGCGGCGCTGCGCCTCGAGGACGGCGGCGTCGCCGGCATCGGCGCCGACGGGACGATCCACCACGATGTGCATCACCGCGATCACCCGATCGCCCGCCATCGGGGCGACAACGGCGTCTCGGTCGGGTTCACGAGCCACTACGACACGATGCGGGAGCGATTTGGCGACCATCTGCTGGATGGGATCGCCGGGGAGAATATCCTCATCGAGGCCAACGATCTCTTCACCGCGGAATCGCTCGGCAGCATGCTGGTTGTCGAGACGGAAGCGGGAACGGCCCGGATCGCTGACGTCATCGTCGCGCCGCCGTGCGTCGAGTTCACCCGCTTCTGCCTGCAGTGGCCGCGCGATGCCCGCCCCGACCGCACGGTCACCGAGGCGCTGCAGTTCCTCGACAACGGCATGCGCGCGTTCTACGCCACCGCCGACCTCGCC
>CBFGRG010000447.1:0-3196 GCA_965651105.1 uncultured bacterium
CTGCGATGTTAGCAAGCGCGAAAACGCAGGTCCGGCTCCATCGGCGGCGCTAGGTGTTGGCGGACAAGCGCGGACCATACCGGAAAACGGCATGGATCCTACGCGAGAAGCCGCAGGATGAGGATGACGATCGCGGCGACCATCATCACGGCGTTGAGGATCGCGCCAGCCCGCATGCGACCGCGCTGCGCCGGACCGACCTGCTCCGACGCCTGCCACGTCAGCCACGTCGTGGCACCAAGCGCCACCGCCAGCACGCCGAGCGCCAGCTCCAGACTGTAGAGCAACGCCACAAAGGGCGCCGCCACGATCGCCAGCGTCAGCAGCATCGCCTTGATCGTCGCCACCTGCCGCTGGCGAAGCGCGTCCATCTCCTGCCGATCGCGCCGTCGCTGTGCCGAAAAATCCGGTCTGCTCATCATTCCTGCCCGCTGGTCGATTCCGTGCGCTACCATGGGGCGCCGGCGATGGCCGCCGGCCTTGTCGATCCCCCTGTTGCCTCGAAGGATACCCGTATGACCGACCGACCGGACCACCCCGCCACCGAGCTTCGCGAGTGGGACGCCGCCAGCTACCACCGCGTCGCCAACCCGCATGTCGACTGGGGACGCGTCGTGCTGGAGCGCATGCCGCTCGCCGGCGACGAAACCGTGGTTGATGCCGGCTGTGGCACCGGCCGCCTCACCGAGCTGCTGCTCGACCGCCTGCCGCAGGGCCAGGTGATCGCGCTCGACCAATCGGCCAACATGCTGGAGGAAGCGGCTGCTCACCTCTCGCCGCGCTTCGGCGATCGCGTCGAGTTTCGCCAGGCCGACCTCGCCAATCTCGATCTCGACTCGGTGGCCGATGCGATCTTCAGCACCGCGACGTTCCACTGGATCACCGACCACGACCGCCTCTTCGCCGACCTCTATCGGGCACTGAAGCCCGGCGGCTGGCTTGTCGCCCAATGCGGCGGCGGTCCCAACATCGCCAAGCTGAACGCCGAAGCCCAGCGCATCATGCGCGAGGCGCCCTTCGCCGAGCATTTTGGCGACTGGACCGGTCCGTGGCTGTTCGCCTCCCCGGAGGAAACGGAGCTGCGGCTGCGCGACACGGGCTTCGTCGAAGTGGACACCCACCTCGTCGAGGCCCCCGTGACGCTGGAATCGGAGGAGGCCTTTCGCGAGTTCCTCACGACGGTCGTTTTCGGCACGCATCTCGGCCGCCTGCCGGAAAACCTCCGCGCGCCCTTTATCGAGCAGCTCGTGCGGTGGTCCGCCAGCCAGGACACGCCGTGGCATCTCGACTACTGGCGACTCAACCTGATCGGTCGCCGGCCGGAGCATCGACCCGCCGGGCGTTGATCTGCCGAGACGCGACTATCGGTCAGTGACCGATCCCGTTGCCGTTGTCATCCTCGTCATCGTCGTCGAGCTCTGGAAAGCCGATTCCGCGCCGGCCCGTCCGGCGCAGGACGGCTGGCCCGAAGCCGTCATGCACCCGGAGCACGCCATCGACCGCCTGAAGGTCGCTGACAACCCCGAATCGTTCGTCCAGCTTGCTCAGCCGGATCGTCAGCTCGACCACGTCCGTTCCGGTCTTGGTGTCCCGCTCGAACTGCATCGATTGAACCCGCATGTCGTGGCGCGCGCCGATGACCGGCACCTGGTCGAGGAGGTGCGAGACGTTGGTCGTCTCGATCAACAGGCGCTGTCGCCGCGCCTCGTGCCCGAAGAAGTGCGTCTCCACCGGCCGCAGGGCCGCCTGGATCAGCAACATGAACGTGGTTCCCGCCGCCGCGGGAATGTACAGGCCGGCGCCGACCGCCAGTCCCACGCCGGATACCGCCCACAGGCTCGCCGCCGTCGTCAGGCCGCGAACGGTGTTGCGGCGGAAGATGATCACGCCGGCGCCGAGGAAGCCGATACCGCTGACGACCTGGGCCGCGATCCGGCTGGGGTCGAGCACGTCGTTCTCGGGGAAACCGTAGATTGACACGACCATGATCAGCGCCGACGCGAGGCACACCAGCGCGTGCGTGCGGAATCCCGCTGCGCGCTCCAGGCGCTCTCGCTCCAGGCCGATCGCCGCGCCGAGCAGCGTCGCCGCTCCAAGCCGCAGCAGCAGGTCGACGTAGCTGAGACCGTTCATGGCCGTCAGGTCGACCGTGCCCCAATTGATATCGATCTCCACCGTGCCCTCCGACAGGATTGTTAACACTTCATTAACTGATCAATGGTACTTCGCAAGGGAGGCCGAGAGGCGCCGTCTCCGCACAAATGCGCTGCACATATGTGCCAGATTCTGGGCGGCGATTCCGCACCCCCTCACTCCACAACGCCGGGAGCGATGCTACGATTCTTCGACGATGATCGCCGCGGCCGCAGTGACGCGCACCGCCCATCCAGGGAACTCGATTCATGAGCGAATCCCATCACCCGCTGATCTCCGCCCACCGTGGCGGGCGCGCTGAGGCGCCCGAAAATACTGTCGCCGCCTTCCGCTATGCCGCCGGGCTCGGCACCCCGGGCGCGGAATGCGACGTCCACCTGAGCGCCGACGGCGTGCCGGTCGTGATTCACGACGACACAGTCGATCGCACCACCGACGGCACCGGCGAGATTCGCGATCTCACCGCCTCGGAGCTCGCCCAACTCGACGCGCGATCGGTCCACGCCGACTGGCCGGAGGTGGCCGGCGTGCCGAGCTTCGCCCAGGTTCTGGAGGTCACGAAGGCGATCGATTATTTCGAGGTCGAGATCAAGGCTGACGAGCCCTCCCGCATCGCGGAGCTGATGCCGCTGATGATCGATGAGATCGATCGCGCGGACATGCGCGAGATGGTGCGATTCATCTCGTTCGACCCCGACATCTGCGCGCTCTGCCATCGCCTCGCGCCAGACATGAAATTGTCGCTGATCGTGCCCGAAACGACTGCCTCCCAGATCGCGCACGCGCTGGAGCTCGGCTGCGACGGCATCGCAGGCTGGGTTGAAACCGCGACCGAGGGGTTCGTCGCGGCCGCTCATGACCGCGACCTGGCGGTGACGGTCTGGACGGTCAACGAAGACGCCGATTTCGACAACATGCTCGCCTGGGGCGTCGACGTCATCACCACCGACCGCCCGAAGCACATGCTGGATCGCCTCGCCGCGAGCCGGGCCGCCGAATTGTAGCGAACAACAAAAATCGGGGCCGGTCTCCTGCGGGAGAC
>CBFGRG010000448.1:0-3186 GCA_965651105.1 uncultured bacterium
CGCGACCGGCGACTGATCTGCTCCGCAAGAATGCGATTGATCGAGCCGGGAGCCAACACTCCGCGCGGCATGGATCGTGTGCCAGTGACGCCGGCTGACCTCGCTATACTGGAACCGAGGAGCAGGAGCAACGAACCATGACGCACGGGCAGACAACCTACGCAGATCGCATCGTTCAGGATCCGGAAATCATGGCTGGGAAGCCCGTGATTCGCGGCACGCGCGTCCCGGTCACGCGCATCATCGCGCACCTTGCTCACAACCCGGACCTGGATGACCTCTTCGCTGCCTATCCGCGTCTCACGATTGAAGATGTGCAGGCGGCTCTGGAGTTCGCGCTGGAAGCCCTGGAAGCCGACGCGATGCCCAGGACGGCATGAGTTTTCTGCTTGATGAGAGCGCGGATGCGCCGGATTCGGTGGCTACGGTCGATGGGTCGCAGTGTGACGTCGATTGCCGTCGAACATCCGGCCAGCCTGACGGACGAAGAGGTCCGTGCCATTGCCCGGAACGCAAACCGCCTCCTCATCACGGACGACAGAGACTTAGGCGAGTTGATCTTCGCGCGAGGGCTACCCCACAGCGGCGTAATTTATTTGCGCCAGAGGGAGTACGCCGATCTTTCACTCAAACTGGACCGTGTGACATTCGTTCTTGAGCACTACTCGGCCGATCTCAATCGGTTTCTTGTCGTGACGCCGCGGCATGTCCGGACCGGGTGAAGGCTTCTGGATCGCGCAAGATCGCCGGTGTCCGCCCGTTCAGATGCGCGGTGGCCCGCGCCGGGCAGACCTAACGACCACCAACGGATTATCCGGATGCCCTATGAATCGGTAGCCGACCCTGCGTGTTGGACACCATCGTCACTTGTCGCACCTGATAAGATACAGTCGTACCATCTGAAAGGAGATCACACGTGTCCGTGAATGCTGTCAACATCCGCGACAAGGGGCAGATCACGCTCCCGGCCAACATCCGGAAGGACCTGGGGCTGACCAAGGGCGATACACTGCTCGTCGAGCGGCGCGGCAGGACGATCATGCTGATTTTGCCGGAAGATGTCGTCGATCCGACCGCCGGCATCTTCAAGGACCACGCCTACACGCGCAATCCCGATGTCGATGAGGAAAAGGCATGGATACGGCGGCACATCGCCGAAACCGCGGATAACTACGAGGAATGAGCGAGCCACCGATTCGGTCGATCGACACCAACATCCTGCTGCGCCACCTGCTCCAGGATCACGACGCTCACTCGCCCAAGGCGTCCGCGCTTCTGCTGGCCGTTCGCAAGGGACAACAAACGATCTACTGCCCCGCAACCGTTATTTTCGAAGCGATCCACATCCTGCATGATCAGATCGGTCTCCCTCGACCCGATGTCGCCTGGGCACTGAAGAACCTGATCGAGCTCCCCAACTTCGCAATGAGCGAGGAGCGAGTGGTCGTTGATGCCCTCGACTTCTGGACGGCGCAGTCGCCACTCGACTACGCCGACTGCTACCACCTCGCGCTCACGAAAGACCTCGGCATGACCGAGATCTACACCTTCGACCGGAAGATGGATCGATTCCCCGGCGTGGACCGTGTCGAGCCGTGATCGCCAGCGTCTCGGTTTGACCTGGCGATCTCCCCGCACATCGGCGCGGGGCTACGGCTGGATTTTGGCGACGACCTCCTCGGCGGCGCGGGTGGCCATGCCCTTCTCGTGCGGCGACGGCAGGTAAAGCACCAGGTGAGTCGCGCCGGCGTCGATAAAGCGCTTCAGTGGCTCGACCGCCGCACCATAGTCGTCCGCGTCGAGCCGGTACTGGTGCGAAAGCACGATCTCGTCCGGATCGCGCCCGATCGCCTCGCAGTGCTCGCGCAACACCTTCACCTTGTGGGTGAATTCCTCGACCGATGTGCCGGTGTAATTCCAAATGTCGGCGTAGGTCGCCACCACCCGCAGCGTCAGCTTCTCGCCACCGCCCCCGATCACGAACGGTGGGTACGGCTTCTGCACCGGCTTCGGCTCGCTGCGGGCCTCCTTGAGCTGATAGTAGCGACCGTCGAAATCGACCACCGGCTCGGTGAAGAGCCGCCTGAACACCTCGCACGCTTCCCCAAACCGCCGGATGCGCTCGCCGGGCTTGTAGAGGGGGATACCCATGCTCTCGTGCTCGTACTCGTTCCAGCCGGCGCCGATACCGAAATCGAGCCGCCCGTTCGAGATCACGTCGAGCGTCGCGGCGATCTTCGCCAGCACCGCCGGGTGCCGGTAGGTGTTGCCGGTGACCATCAAGCCGAGGCGCAACCGCTCGGTCAGGGCCGCAAGTGCCGCAAGCGCGGTCCAGCCCTCGAGACAGGGACCGCCTACATCGCCGTTGATTGGCGCGAAGTGGTCGTAGAGCCAGGCGTGCTCGAAGACCGGAATCGCCTCGGCCTCCTGCCAGACATCAACGATCCCCTCCCAGGTCGTGTGTTGCTGCGCGGTCTTGATCCCCCAACTGAGCTGGTGTGCCATTGCCTGCCCTCCGTCGATCACAGATGTGCCATGGCGGCAGGGTAGCACGGGCGCGAGGGACCGGGAATCAGTGAATCTCGGTGTGGGGAATGGCGCGGATGACCTGACCGGGGTACTCGCTGTACCGGATTGCCAGGTTGAGATGACCGACGATCTGTTCGGCCGAGAGCTTCACCCCATCCCAGTCGAAATCGTCGGTCGTGTGGCAGTCGGATACGAGCGCCACGTCGTAGCCGATTCCCATCGCCCGGTGAACCGTCGAGCGAATACACGCGTCGGTCTGGGCGCCGGCGATGTAGAGGTGGCCCGCCTCGAGCTGTTCCAGCGTCCGGGGCAAGGTCGTCTCGACGAAGGCATCGCCATATCGCTTGGCGATCACCGGCTCGCCATCCCGGGGCGCGATCCGTTCGTGTATCCGCCACGGGTCCGTACCGGGAACGAGGTCGTCCGACTCGTGCTGCACGTAGACCACCGGCACCCCGTCCGTCCGGGCGCGATCGATCAGCGCCGCGAGTCGCTCCAGCACGCCGTCGCGATCCCACGCGTTCGCGACGACGCCATTCTGCACGTCGATCACGAGCAACACCGGCTCCTCACCAAAGGGTCCGAACGATTGTCCGTTCGCCGCTGCCTGCGCCATGCCGTACCTCCTTCTTGTGGCGAAATGCCGCTCACTCATGA
>CBFGRG010000449.1:0-3183 GCA_965651105.1 uncultured bacterium
TCAACGTGAGACTCCGGCTCGATCCAGACCTGATGCTCACGATCGAGCGGCGCCCACCAGCCCGCGACCCCAGGCTCGCGCACGAGTCGCTCGGCCAGGTCACGGTGCGCCTGCCCCTCGCTGACGAGCGCCCTGACGGTCGCGTCGTGCCCTTCCAGGAACGGGTTGAGCTCGCCGATCGCGCTGGAGACGAGGTGCAGCGCGGTGACCGGATCGACGATCTCCGCCGGAGTCATCCCCGCATGGGCGGCCTTGAGCAGCAGCGCGCAGCCGCCCGGCGACCGCAGCAGCTCTTCCACGCGACGCTCGACAGCCCGAGGCTCCATTGAAGACCTCACCTCCTCGGCGTCACCCGTCCGGGTCGAAGCGTGCCCGGCGCATGTCGATGCGGTAGCCATCCTCATCGCCGATCAGCGGCGTCCCCCTCCGCAAGGTAGTGCGACCACGCCTCGGCGTGGAGCGACCGCGGCGGGTAGCCGCCGGCGCGGATCACCCGCCACCACGGCATGGCTGACCCGAATCGCGACATCACGAACCCGACCATCCGCGGGCCATATGCCTCCCCCAGCCCGGCCCGCTCGGCTCGCGCCGTCAGCACGAGGGCGATGTCGCCGTAGGTCATCACCATCCCCGCCGGGATCGCGTGCACCATCGTCATCACCTGCTCGACGAAATCCGGCTGCTCGACATTCACACCGCGCGCTCCATCTGCGTCACCCGGTATCGCTCAGGCGGCAGTTAAGCGCACCCACTCGATCGCGCCTGGGGCAGGACAAGCACCGCGAGCTGCACGACCCAGTCGAGCGCGAACGCGACCGACCGGATCAGGACGAGATCCATGCCATCCAGGCGCCCCGGTCGCCGGGTCGCGCTGTCAGTCGCCCGTCGCCATTCGGGGCACCGAGCCAGCGACGCGCGGCTCCTCGGCAACCTGGGGCTCCGGCGGCGGCAGGACGAGCCGGACGCCATCGGCGAGCACCACGAACAGCAGCGCCATCAGCCCGGCGTGCGTGAGCGTCGCCAGCAGCTGGAGACCGGAGTAAACGACGATCGCGCCGGCCAGCGCCTGGGCGACCACCAGGATCATCGCCAGCGCCGAGTGGTTGAACAGATCCGGCCGTTCGGCGCGCATCTTCCACGCCCAGACCAGCAGCGCGCCGATCGCCAAACCGATCACCAGCGCCGCGAGGCGATGCAAGGTGTGAATGCCGGCCAGCCCCTCGAACTCGGGAATCAGCTGCCCGTTACAGGTCGGCCAGCTCGTGCAGGCGAGCTCGGCGCCGGTGTGGCGGACGTAGGCGCCCGAATAGGCGACGCCGATCGAGAGCAGCAGGGTGCCGATCATCAGCGCCTTGTAGCCGGCGGCCGGCGCGATGCGACGGACGTCGAGATGCTCGTCGTCGTCGCGGGCCTCAGTCACGATCCGCGCGATCAGGGCCGCGGCGGCCAGACAGATCATCGAGATCCCGAAGTGGGTCGCCATCACCTCGGCCGACGTCGGCCACATGACGGCGGCGGCGCCCATCAGGGACTGGATGATGAGGGTGCCGCCCACCGCCGGCACGAGGACCTTGAACTGGGGAAAGCGCTTTCGCAGCGGCCACGCGAGAACGGTGGTCACGAGCACGAAGAGGCCCTCGATGCTGGTGACGATGCGATGGCTGTACTCGATCATCGACTCGATGGTGTTCGCGGGCAGGAAGCTGTCGTTGCACAGTGGCCAGGTGCGCCCGCAACCGGCGCCGGAATCCGTCGCGGTCACGTTCGCGCCCATCAGCAGCACGATGAACATGCCCACGGCAGTGATCACGGCGAATCGCTTCGCCCACTTCATGCGTCGGTCCATGGTCCCGGTTCCCCCGATGATACGTCGCTGCCCGGTGGCCGATCGTGGTGCCGCGATGCCGGTGCAGCGATCCTTCGCTGCTCGTTATGGTACCCGACACGCTCAGCCGAATCGGTGCCGCCCCGGCAGTCGTACGGCATCTGGACCCGGTTGCGTCCCCGATGCGGTGTCACTATGATGCACTCGGGCCCCGAACAGCACGATACGACGCGAAAACCAGGTGAGCACCAGGGCGCGACGATTGTCGCTCCCCGCCCGCCGATCGAGGAGGCGCCTTCATGACCATCGCGCGAACGGCACTGGACACGATCGGCGACACCCCCATCGTCCAGTTGCAACGTCTGCCCGGCGATAACGCCGCCCGCGCCCTCGTCAAGCTGGAGTCGTTCAATCCGACCGGCTCCTGCAAGGACCGCATGGCCCGCGCGATCATCGAGGGCGCCGAGGCCCGGGGCGACCTGACACCGGGCATGACCGTGGTCGAGCTCACCGGCGGCAGCACCGGCTCGTCGCTCGCCCTCGTCTGCGCCGTGAAGGGCTACCCGCTGAAGATCGTCACCTCCGACGCCTTCGCCGAGGAGAAGTTGAAGACGATGCACGCGTTCGGCGCCGAGCTGATCATCGAGCCGAGCGAGGGCGGGCAGATCACGCCGGACTTGATCCCTCGCATGATCGCCCGCGCCGAGGCGATCGAGCGCGACGAGGGCGCCTACCGAACCGACCAGTTCCACAACACCGACGCGCTGATCGGCTATCGGGCGATCGCCGAGGAGCTCGTCGGACAGGTCGACGGGACAATCGACGCGTTCATCGGCGGCGTCGGCACCGCCGGCATGATCGTCGGGGTCGCGCGCGGGTTGCGGAAGCGCTACCCGAACGTGCGGGTGATCGGCCTGGAGCCGGCCAGCGCGCCGCTGCTGTCGGCGGGCACGCCGGGAGCGCACCACATCGAGGGGGTGGGCGTCGGCATCGTGCCGCCGCTGCTGGAGAAAGGCGTCCTCGACGAGGTCTGGCCGATCGACGAGACCGAGGCGCGGGAGACGGCCCGCCGCATGGCACGCGAGGAAGGCATCTTCGCCGGCACGTCGTCGGGAATGAACGTCGCCGCCGCGCTCCGGCTGGCCCGGGAGCTGGGTCCGGGCCACACCGTCGTCACCGTCGCCGTCGACACCGGCCTCAAGTACCTCGCCGGCGACCTCTACGCCGAGTGATGTGCCAACGACACGGTCCGGTTACGGTGAAGCGGACTCCAGCGCCCAGGCGAATGCGTCGTGCATGGCAGTGCGCACCGCACCGTCATCGGGCGCGATATTGGCCAGCAGGACGACGGTAATCTC
>CBFGRG010000450.1:0-3166 GCA_965651105.1 uncultured bacterium
CCACGTTTCCGTGGGGGCTCGTGCGCTTCGCGTCCTGGCGGAGCTAAACCTGCTCGTCCTCGGCGATCACGACGCGGACGGCGCGGGACCGGCTCGCATCGCGCGGATCCGGCTCGGTATCGAAGGTGACTTTCTGCCCCTCCCGCATATCCTCGAACACCCCGTTGGTGACGGCCGAGTGATGGAAGAAGAGATCCTCGCTCGCCCCGTCCGGCGTGATGAAGCCGAAGCCGCGATCGCGAAGACTCTTGACAGTACCGGTTGCCATGATGCGCATCTTTCTGACCGGATTTCCTCGAAGGAACATGCCCGGCTCATTTATCGGAAGCCCAGGTGGCCACCGACCTCTACCCACTCTAGCACGGACCGCTGCCCGCCCATCGACACGTGACGCCCTGGGACAGTCGTCCACTGACGCGGGAGCTCTGCTATGATTGACGCGCCTTGCTCCTGTTCGGAGCGATTCCACCTCGACGGTGAAAGATTTGGATGACATTGCACCGAGGTCCGGCACGCGAGCCGGGCCTTGGATGTGTGCCCGGAGCAATGTGAGAAATGATGCAAGCGAACCTGCATGGCTGGCGTGCCGAATGGTTTGGCAATATCCGCGGTGACGTGCTGGCCGGGATCGTTGTCGCCCTCGCCCTGATTCCCGAGGCGATCGCGTTTTCCGTGATCGCCGGTGTCGACCCCAAGATCGGGCTCTACGCCTCCTTCTCGATGGCAGTGGTGATCGCCTTCGCCGGCGGCCGGCCGGGCATGATCTCGGCGGCGACGGCGGCGATGGCGCTGCTGATGATCGACCTGGTCAAGGACCACGGGCTCGAGTATCTCTTCGCGGCGACGATCCTCACCGGCGTGCTCCAGATGGCGGCCGGCTTCCTCGGGCTGGCGCGAGTGATGCGCTTCGTCTCCAATTCGGTGATGACCGGATTCGTCAACGCCCTCGCGATCCTCATTTTCCTCGCCCAGGTGCCCGAGATGGTGGATGTGAGCTGGCAGACCTATCCCATGATCGCCGCCGGGCTGGCGATCATCTACCTGCTGCCGCGATTCACCACCGCCGTGCCGTCGCCGCTGATCAGCATCATCATCCTGACCGCGATCTCGGTGATTTTCGGAATGAATGTCCGCACGGTGGCCGACCTCGGCGAGCTGCCGTCATCGCTGCCGGTGTTCCTGCTGCCGGACATCCCCATCTCGCTCGACACACTGATGATCCTGCTGCCGTACGCCGTGCCGCTTGCCGTTGTCGGGCTGCTCGAATCGCTGCTGACCGCATCGATCGTCGACGACCTCACCGACACCACCAGCGACAAGAACCGCGAGAGCACCGGGCAGGGAATCGCCAACATCGCGACTGGATTCCTGGGCGGCATGGCAGGATGCGCGATGATCGGCCAGTCGGTGATCAACGTGAAGTCGGGCGGGCGCGGCCGGTTGTCCACATTCATCGCCGGAGCATTCCTGCTGGTGCTGGTCGTGGGCCTCGGCGACGCGGTCGGCCGGGTGCCGATGCCGGCGCTCGTCGCGGTGATGATCATGGTGTCGATCGGCACCTTCAGCTGGGCGTCGATCAAGAACCTGCGCACGCATCCGCGCACGTCCAGCGTGGTGATGCTCGCCACGGTCGGGGTCGTGGTGGCGACCAACAACCTCGCGATCGGGGTGCTGGTGGGCGTGTTGCTGAGCGGGGTGTTCTTCGCATGGAAGATCGGCCAGCTCTTCGGGGTGGAGTCGGAGATATCCGACGACGGCCGGCGCCGGACGTATATCGTCAGCGGCCAGGTCTTCTTCGCCTCGGCGGACCAGTTCATCGAGGCATTCGACTTCGGTGAAGCCCTCGACGAAGTCGTGATCGATGTCAGCAGGGCCCATTTCTGGGATCTTTCGGCAGTGGCCGCACTCGACAAGGTGGTGCTGAAGTTCCGGCGTGACGCGACGGACGTCGAGATCGTCGGCATGAACGAGGCGAGCGCCACGATCGTCGACAAGCTGGCCATCCACAACAAGCCCGAGGCATACGATCTCGTGCCGGGCAACCAGGAGGTGGCGACGTGAAGATCCTTGCCTGCATCGACGGCTCGCGATACACCGTCAGCGTATGCGACCACGCCGCCTGGGCGGCCAACCGTCTCGGCGAGCCGGTGGAGCTGCTCCATGTTCTCTCTCGGCAACCCACCGATCCCGCCATCGCCGCCGACCGGAGCGGTCAGCTTGGCATCGGCACGCGGGGTGAGCTGTATCGGCGACTGATCGAGCTCGACGAGCAGCGCAACCGACTCGCGCACGAAGCCGGCCGGCATTTGCTGGACGAGGCCGCCGAGCGCATCCGCCAGGGGAGCGTGGAGCGCGTGATGCAGCGCCTCGCGCACGGTGAGCTGGTCGACCACATTCACGATCACGAGGCCGACGCCCGGCTGGTGGTGATTGGCCGCCGCGGCGAGGGGGAAGACCAGGCGCCGCAACACCTCGGCAGCAACCTGGAGCGGATCATCCGCGCGAGCCGGCGCCCGATCGTGATCGCGGCGCGGCAGTTCCGCCCGCCGGCACGATTCCTCGTGGCCTACGATGGCAGCGCCAGCGCCGAGCGTGCGATCGACGCGCTCGTGCGCAACCCGATTCTCACCGACGCCGAGGGGCACGTCCTGCTCGTCGGTGCGGGCACCGAAGCCGAGCGCCAGCGGCTCAACGGGGCGGTGGAGCGGCTGCGGCAGGCGGGCTACTCGGTCAGCGGCGACATTCGCTCCGGTGACCCCGACCGCCTGATCTCCGCGACGATCGACGCCGAGGCGAGCGACCTGCTGGTGATGGGCGCGTATGGGCACTCGCGGATCCGGGAGCTGATGATTGGGAGCACCACGACGTCGGTGCTTCGCACCAGCACGGTGTCTGTACTCGTGATGCGCTGATACGCAAATCGACATCCTGAAAGTGGCAATGTGACGTCAGGGTGGCGCAATTGGCCTCGCTCGTTGCGATCGTATTGGTAGGGGCATGCGCCCCTCTCCGGCACACCCGGAGCCGGCTTCCTGATGAAGGGAACCGCCATGACGAACGACGACGAGGGATTCTATCCACCGCTGCCGGAGGTGCCGCGCCGACCGATTCCGTACCGCGACATGACCGTCTACGAACGGCATGCCGAATCGAGCAACCCGCCCGC
>CBFGRG010000451.1:0-3161 GCA_965651105.1 uncultured bacterium
CGCGAGCCCGCATCGGCCGGTCTTTTCGTCGATCACGGCGGTTGAGGTAATCGATCCGCAGACGGTGTCCTTCAGCCTGGATGAACCGTTCGCGCCGTTCCTGCGCTATCTTGCGACGATCCCCTACGGCGCGATCGTTCCCAATGGCGCCGGGGAGGAGCTTGCGAACGAGCCGGTGGGCACCGGGCCGTTCGCGTTCGTTGAGCACCAGCTCGACCAGGCGGTGCGCCTGCAGCGGCACGAGGGGTACTACGAGGAGGGCCTGCCATACGTGGATGAGGTCGTCTTCCAGCTGCTGGGCGATGACACCTCCATCGCCGCCGCGATCCAGTCTGGATCCGTGGACATCTCGTGGCTGAAGAACCCCATCATCGCGCAATCGCTGGCCGAGAGCACGCCGGGTCTCGAGTCGACCCCCGGCGTGAGCAGCCGCTACCTGCCGATCCGGTTCAACGTTTCGGAAGCGCCGTTCGACGACGTGCGCGTGCGGCGGGCGATGAGCCTCGCGCTCGACCGGCAGGCGCTGGTCGATACGGTGCTGGGCGGCTACGGCGCGGTCGGGACCTTCCTGCCACCGTCGCAGCTGGCCGGGTACGAGGGCGACGGGTCGGACCTGCCGTACTACACCCGCGATGTCGAGCAGGCTCGCGCGTTGCTCGCCGAAGCAGGCTACGACACGCTGGATATCCCCGAGTTCAAGATCGTGGCGGCGAACCAGCTCGACGTCCAGTGCGCGCAGCTGATGCAGGCGCAGTGGGCCGAGGCCGGCATCAACGTCGAGATCAACCCGATGGAGGTCGGCGCGCTCCTGGATGAGTGGTCGGCGGGGAACTTCCAGATGGCCTCGGTAGGCACGGTGTGGACGCCGGATCCGAACCAGGAGCTCGTGCCGCTGCAGTCCGATTCGGCGATGGCGCAGGGCATCGGCCTGGCCGACCCCGATCTCGATGCGCTGATCCTGGAGGGACGCGCCACCGCGGACGAGGCCGAGCGCGTTGCCATCTATGAACAGATTCAGGAGCTGGTGCTCGACCAGGCGTACATGCTGGTGCCGTACGTCTACCCGCTGCGCTGGGAGCTGATCTGGGAGCAGGTGGAGGGATACGAAGTGATGCCGTCCAACGCCCGACTCTCGGTGCGGGAGACGTGGCTCTCCACCTAGGCATTCCGGGATACCGGAGCCGCGTCGGCGCAAACCGGCGCGGCTCGATCCCCAAACTGGTGACCGCGTGACAGTTTTCATTGTTCGTCGCCTGATCGTCCTGATCCCGGTGTTGTTCGGCATCTCGCTGCTGACCTTCGTCGCGATGCATCTGATACCGGGCGACATGGCCACCCTGCTGATCGGTCCCGACGGCATCCAGGACCCCGAGGTCCTCGCCGCCATCCGCGCGAAATATGGGCTGGACCAGCCGCTGATCGTGCAGTATTTCGCCTGGCTCCGCAACGTGGTGCAGGGCGATTTCGGCATGTCCCTGCGCCTGGGCGTGCCGGTGTTGGAAGAGATCATGCGCCGGCTGCCGCTCACGATCGAGCTGGCGCTCGCCGCGCTGGCGATCGCGCTGGTGCTGGGTGGTTCGGTAGGCCTGCTGGCCGGGACGGTCGGCGGCGCGTGGCGCTGGGTTGCGCAGGTGCTCGCCATCGGCGGCACGGCGGTGCCCAACTACTTCCTCGCGACGCTCTTCATCCTCTACGGGCAACGGGTGATTCCCTGGATTCCCACGCTCGAATATGCGTCCTTTTCGGACGACCCGATCCAGCATCTGAAGAGCCTGATCTACCCGTCGATCGCGCTGGGCATGGGGTTGTCGGCCGTGATCGCGGAAAACACCCGCGCCTCGATGATGGAGGTGAAACAGCAGGATTACGTGCGGGTAGCGCGGGCCAAAGGCCTCTCCGAGCGATCGGTGCGGCTGCGGCATGTCCTGAGAAACGGGTTGATCCCGATCATCACCGTCACGGGCCTGCAGGCAGGCTACCTGCTGGGCGGCACGATCATCACCGAAACCGTGTTTGCGCTGCCGGGGCTTGGCCGGCTCGCGCTGAGCGCGGCGACGCTTCGGGACTACCCGATGATGCAGGGCATCGTGATCGTGATCGCGACGATGGTGCTGCTGACCAACCTGCTGGCGGATGTCGCCTATTCCCTGGCCGATCCGCGCATTCGTGTGAACTAGAATCGGGGCCGCTCACCGATGACACCCGCGATCGACAACCAAACGCTGGCGCCGCAGCTCTCGCGGGATCGCTGGCAGGCATGGCGCAAGGCGCTCCGGCGCGGTTGGTCGCCAGAGCTGGTGATCGGCACGGTCCTGCTGCTGACGATCCTGCTCGTGACGATCTTCGCGCCGTTCGTGGCGCCATTTGAACCCACCGAGACCATCCCCGGGATGGCGTTGCAGGAGCCATCGTCGTCTCACCTGATGGGGACCGACCCGATCGGCCGCGACGTCTTCTCGCGCACGGTGTTCGGAGGTCGTGTGTCGCTGATGGTCGCGGTGCCGGCAGTGGCGCTGGCGGTGGTGCTGGGTGTGCTGATCGGCCTCCCGGCGGGTTATTTCGGCGGCCGGTTCGATTCGGTGGCGATGCGCCTGCTCGATATCGTGTTCGCGTTTCCGGCGATCCTGCTGGCGATCACGGTGGTGTCGATTTTCGGCGCGAGCGTGGCGGTCCTGAGCGTCACGATCGGGCTGATTTATGCGCCGCGAATGGCGCGCATCGTGCGGGCGCCGACAATGGCCGTGACCCGGTACGAGTACATCGAGGCGGCCAGAGCGATTGGCGGCTCGCATCGCCGGCTCATTCTCCGGCACGTGCTGCCCAATGTCGCCTCACCATTGATCGTCGAGGTGAGCCTGGCGCTCGGCCAGGTGGTGCTGACCGAAACGGCGCTCAGCTTCCTGGGGCTGGGAGTGCCCCCGCCGAGCCCGACGTGGGGGGCGATGCTGGCCGAGAGTCGCGCGTTCATGAACCTTGCGCCGTGGACGGTCTGGGCGCCCGGTATTGCGATCATCCTGGCGGTGGCATCCTTCCTCCTCATCGGTCACGGCCTGCGCCACCTGCTCCTGCCGCTTCGTTTGCGCGGGTTGGCCGGCTACCGATCTACTTATGCTCACGGCGGCTCTTCCGAAGGGTGGATGCGCGGGCACGTCGCCGCTACC
>CBFGRG010000452.1:0-3139 GCA_965651105.1 uncultured bacterium
GCCGGCTTTGGCAATGGTCGCGTCTGTCGCTGCGTCAGGGGCAACACCATCGCGCGCTCCCCTGGCCCGTCCGGACTAGAGCGCCGCGATGATGGCGTCGGCCATCTCGGTGGTGCTCGCCGCCTTCGACGGGTCCCGATCCTCACGCAGGTCGTAGGTGACCTTCTCACCCGCGGCAATCACCGACTCGACCGCGTTCTCAACGCGCTCGGCGGTGTCGATCTCTCCGAGATGCCGCAGCATCAACGCCCCGGAAAGGAGCATCGCAACCGGATTCGCCTCGTTCTTGCCGGCGTGCGAGGGAGCGGATCCGTGGATCGGCTCGAACACCGCCGCGTCCTTGCCGATATTGCCGCCCGGCGCGACGCCGAGACCGCCGACCATGCCCGCCACGACATCGCTGACGATGTCGCCGTAGAGGTTCGGCATCACCAGCACATCGTACAGCTCCGGCTTTTGCATGAGCTGCATGCACATGTTGTCGACGATGCGATCATTGAACTCGATATCGGGGTAATTCTTCGCCACGTCCTGGGCGACGTGCAGGAAGAGCCCGTCCGAGTACTTCATGATGTTCGCCTTGTGCACAGCGGTCACGAGCTTGCGCCCGTTCTTTCGCGCATACTCGAAGGCGAACTCGACGATCCGCCGCGATCCTTCCGGCGTGATCATCTTGATGCTGATCGCGGCGTCGGATGCGATCTGCTTCTTGCTGCGGGCGTTGACCGCCTCGATCACCTCGGCCGCCTCGGTGGAGCCGGTGTCGAACTCGACGCCGGCATAGAGGTCTTCCAGGTTCTCGCGCACGACGACCAGGTCGATGTTGTCGAAGGTCGACTGCACGCCCTTCATCGTGCGACCGGGTCGCAGGTTGGCGAACAGCTCCAGCTCCTGCCGCAGCCCGACGTTGACGCTGCGGAAGCCACTGCCAACCGGGGTCGTGATCGGCCCCTTGATGCCGACACCGTTGCGGCGCACCGAGTCGATCGTCGCCTGGGGCAGCAGCTCGCCCGTTTCGTCCATCGCATCGCTGCCGGCCTGCTGGACATCCCAGTCGAAGCTGATGCCAGTCGCGTCGAGCACTCGCCGGGTGGCTTCCGCCACCTCCGGGCCGATGCCGTCACCGGGAATGAGCGTGACCTGATACGTCGCCATGTGATCCTTTCCCCCATATCGCGGGACCCAGTCCCTGACATTTCCGAGCTCATTGTCGCATGATTTTGCCAGCGCCGGCCGCTCGTGGCGGGCACCAGGCCCAAAAGGATACAGGGAATGACTTCAGCGAAGCACAAACCGGTCGTGCTGGTGATCCTCGATGGCTGGGGGCTGGGCGAGCCCGTCGAATCGAACGCGGTCTGGTCGGCCGAAACCCCGGTGATGGACCGTCTTGTCCAGACCTACCCCAACGCGACGCTGCGCACCTCCGGCGAGGATGTCGGCCTGCCCGAAGGACAGATGGGGAACTCCGAAGTGGGCCACCTCAACATCGGCGCCGGCAGGATCGTCTACCAGTGGATCACCCGGATCGATCGTGACATCCGCGAGGGCAGGTTCCAGCAAACCGAGGCCCTTCGCGCCGCATTCGAGCGGGCCACGTCACGAGGCAGCGCGGTGCACCTGATGGGCCTCGTCAGTGACGGGGGCGTCCACAGCAGCCTTGACCATCTCGACGCGTTGATCGGGATGGCTGCCGAGTGGCCGGGTACGCCGGTGCGCATCCACGCCTTCACCGATGGACGCGACACCGCGCCCGACAGCGGCATCGAGTTCATCACGCATCTTCAGCACATGGTCGACAACAGCCCGGTGGCCGACATTCGCATCGCCTCGGTCTCCGGTCGCTACTACGCGATGGACCGCGACCACCGCTGGGAGCGAACCAGGCGCGCATTCGATGTCGTCACCGGCAACGGCGGTCCTTCCCAACCGACCGCCATCGAGGCGATTCGCGCCTCGTACGAGGCGGGCGTCACCGACGAGTTCATCGAACCGGTCCGAATCGGACCGTGGGGCTTGGGTGATCTCCGGATCCAACCCGGCGACGAGGGCATCTTCTTCAACTTCCGCTCCGACCGCGCCCGCCAGCTCACCCAGGCATTGACCGATCCCGATTTCGAGGGGTTCGACCGCGGCGATACCATCGGTATCCCGATGTCGATGACGACGATGACGCGCTACGAAGAAGACCTGCCGGTCGCCGTGGCCTACCCGCCGCAGGATGTCACGTGGCCGATCGCACGGGTGATCAGCGCGGCCGGCCTGACGCAGTTCCACAGCGCCGAGACCGAGAAATACCCCCACGTCACCTTCTTTCTCAACGGCGGTCGCGAGGAGCCCTTCCCCGGAGAGGATCGCAAGCTGATCCCTTCGCCAAAGGTGCCGACCTACGACCTGCAGCCGGAGATGAGCGCTCCGGCCGTCTGCGAAGGCGTGGTCGAGGCAATCAGGAGCGAAAAGTACGACTTCATCGTCGTCAACTTCGCCAACCCCGACATGGTCGGCCACACCGGCGACATTCCAGCGACGCGAAGGGCGGTCGAAACGGTCGATCGATGTCTCGGGAGGATCATTGAGGCACTGGACGAGGCAGGCGGCGTCGCGCTGGTGACCGCCGATCACGGCAACGCCGACGTGATGCGGGTGCCCGGCACCGACGCCCCCATGACCGCCCACACCACCAATCCGGTCCCGGTGGTGCTTGTGGCTCCGGATGACTCAACCCTGCGGCACATTCAGCTCCGAAAGGACGGTCGACTCTCGGCCGTCGGGACCACCGTCATCGACATCCTCGGGCTGCCTCCACATCCCGACATGACCGAGCCGACACTGCTGATGCGGTGAGGCAGGCGGCCGGGCGAGCCGCGCCAGGCCAACCCTGGACTGCGTCGCAGGAGCGGCCTGATCCTCGTCGAACACCGACTATCGATCCCCGCCGCCAACGCCCCCACCCATGCCGGCAAGTGGGAAAAGAACAAGTTCATGGGCGTCGAGATCACCGGCAAGACGCTGGGCGTCATCGGCTGCGGCAATATCGGCTCGATCGTCGCCATGCGCGGCGTCGGGCTAAAGATGCATGTCGTGGCCTTCGATCCCTTCCTGTCGGAGGCACGGGCTTCCGAGATCGGGGTGGAGAAGGTCG
>CBFGRG010000453.1:0-3105 GCA_965651105.1 uncultured bacterium
GCCGTTCCATACCGGGTCTCGGTGGGCGTTGCCGTGCCCGGGAGTTGACAGGCTGGGACTGAGACGTCATTATCCCGCCTGATCGAGCCAATCAACGGTATCTCGACAATTGGACGACAGTCCGCGCGAATCCGGGGCGGCACCCACCACGCAGGATGCAGGATTTGGGTTATGTACTACCGTAAATACCGACTGATCATTCCGTTCCTGCTGCCGGCACTTGCGCTGTACAGCGTTTTCGTTCTCTACCCCTACGTGCAGGCGTTCTACCTCTCCCTGACGAGCTGGTCCGGCGTCTCCGCCAACAAGCCGTTTGTCGGGTTCAAGAACTACGCGGACCTGCTCACCGATGGTCGATTCCTCGACGCGCTGACGCGCAATGGTCAGCTGCTGGTCGTGCTGCCGCTCGGCACGATCCTGGTCGCGCTCGCCTTCGCCGCGCTGTTCACCCAGGGTGGCACCGGCATCATGGGCTCCGGTTTCTACCGCGTCGTCTATTTCTTCCCGCAGGTGATCTCCGCCGTCATCGTCGGCATCCTGTTCCAGTACGTCTACAACCCCCGCTACGGGCTGCTCAACACAACCCTGGAGGCGATGGGGCTGGAAAACCTGACCCGAACCTGGCTCGGAGACCCCTCGACCATTCTCTGGGCGATCGCCTTCGTCGCGATCTGGGCCGCGGTCGGCTTCTATATGGTGATCTTCATCGCCAGCATGCAAAGTATTCCGACCTCGTTCTACGAGGCCGCCGTGCTCGACGGGGCGACCCGCTGGCGCCAGTTCCGGGATATCACCCTGCCGTTGATGTGGGAGACGATTCGTACTGCCCTTATCTACATCGGCATCCAGGCCCTCGACATGTTCGTGCTGGTCCAGGTGATGACCGGTGGCGGCTCCACCAGCGCCTCGCGCAATGCCGAGGTCGTCGCGGTTTACATGTACATCGAGGCGTTCGGCAAGAGCCGGTGGGGTAGTGCCGCCGCGGTCGGCGTCGTTCTGCTGATCCTGACCATGCTGCTGTCGGTCGTTATCATGCGCGTTACTCGACGCGAAACCTACGAGTACTAGGACACCACCATGGGCATGACTCCAACACCTTCCACCCCAGCGGTGCCGCCGGCCGACGCCGAGGATATCTCCCGGCCCTCAGGGGCGCAGGCGATCACGGCAGCAGGCCGAAAAGGTTTCGGCCAGACGCTCTATCAGCTGCTCGCCCAGATTCCGCTGTTGATCTGGGCGGTCATGGTCATCTTCCCCTTCCTGTGGATGATCATGACGGCGTTCAAGACCGACCGCGAAATTCTCACCGACCCCTTCGGGCTGCCCGAGAACCTCGTCTGGGAGAACTTCGAGCGGGCGTGGACCTCGGCCAACATCGGCACGTACTTCCTCAACACGATCATCGTGATGGCGATGTCGCTGACCGGGACCCTGCTGATCTCGGCGATGGCGGCCTACGTGATCGCCCGGTTCGACTTCCCGTTCAATCGCGGGCTCTATCTGCTCTTCATGGCGGGGCTGATGTTCCCGGTGTTCCTCGGGCTGGTGCCGCTCTACTTCCTGATGGACGACCTGCGCCTGCTGAACACCTACCATGGGCTGGCGCTGGTCTACATCGCCTACTCGCTGCCGTTCACGATCTTCTTCCTCGTCGGCTTCTTCAAGACGTTGCCCGGGGAGGTCGCCGAAGCCGGTATCGTCGATGGTGCCAGCCAGTTCCAGGTCTTCTTCCAGATCATGCTGCCGATGGCCAAGCCCGGCCTGATCGCGATGGGCATCTTCAACTTCCTCGGCCAGTGGAACCAGTTCCTCCTGCCGTTGGTGCTGATGCAGAGTGAGAGCCGCTATGTGCTGTCGCAGGGGCTCAACTTCCTCGCCGTGCAGCAGGGTTACGACAACGACTACAGCGCGCTGTTCGCCGCGATGGTGATCGTGATGGTGCCGACGCTGGTCGTCTACGTTCTCTTCCAGCGCCGCCTCGAGTCCGGTCTCACCGCCGGCGCCCTCAAGGGGTGATCTGGTCGAACACTCGCAACATCGTGCAGGGGCCGGGCTTGTCCCGGCCTTTGCCATGTCCGTTGGCGGACACGGCGCTTTCGTGCGCGTGCCCATTCCGGAGTTCAGTGGCCTTGTGCTGGCCGGCGAATCGGCGCACAATTCCGCCGGCACATTACGCGGGCGGGCATCCTGACGATGTCCGCCCGGTGCGTCTCTCCATGTTCTGGTTCTCTGGAAGGAACGTTTCACCGTGACCATCAAAGATTCCGCTCGTCCCAGCTATCGCGAAGACGATCGTGACCGCTCGAGCTGGGGCCGTGGCTACGGCCGCCTCAAGGGGCGCACCGCGCTCGTGACCGGCAGCACCCGCGGTCTCGGCCGCACCACGATCGACTGGCTCGCCCGCGAGGGAGCCAATATCGTCGTGACCGGTCGCGAGCAGGGTGATGTCGATGACGCCGTCGCCGCGATGCGCGAGATCGGTGTCGAGGCGTGGGGCTTCGCTGCCGATCTCTCCCGGATCGAGGATGCCCATCGCCTCGCCGAGCAGACCCTCGAGGCAGTCGGCGAGCTGGATATTCTCGTCAACAACGCCGGAATGAGCATTCTCGGGGATTTCTGGGATTACACCGACGAACAGTTCGAATACCAGATCAACGTCAACCTGCGCTCGCCATTCATCCTGGCCCAGCACACGGCGCGCAACATGATCGCGCATGGCCGGGGCGGGCGCATCGTCAACATCAGCACTGTCGGCGTCACCGTCGCCCACACCGATCGGGCGATCTACAACCTCGCCAAGGGCGGTGTCGAGACCATGACGCGCAACATGGGCATCGAGCTGGCGCGGCACGGGATCACGGTCAATTGTGTCGCGCCGGGCAACATGGCGGAGCGGCCGGGGGTTCAGCGCGAGTTCACCGAGGAGGACCTGGCGGCGTTCCAGCGGCAAATCCCGGTCGGGCGGGTCGGCAACGGCGATGACATCGCGGCGGCGGTGCTCTGGTTCTGCCTGCCGGAGTCCGGCTACACCAGCGGCCGGATGCTCCTCGTCGACGGGCTCGTTTCCCAGTACCTCCGGGAGCGCTAACCGCCGCGTTCAATTAT
>CBFGRG010000454.1:0-3104 GCA_965651105.1 uncultured bacterium
GCCAGGCGAGCCAGTCAGGGCAGGCGGCGGTGTCCGAGGTGCGCCGCGCCATCGCCCGCCTGCCCAACACGGTCGCACGCGTGCAGCAGGCGCTCACGTTGATGGGTTACCAGCCCGGCCCGGTGGACGGCATGATAGGCGAGCGCACCCGCGGTGCGATCAGGGAATTCCAGCGCTCCATAGGCACGACCGAAACCGGAAATGCCGACGAGAACGTCCTGGAGCAGATGCTGCGGGTGATCGAGAGCCGGCAGTAGCGCGCGCCTGCGTTACGCGCCGGCGTTCTCCTTGAGCAGCCACTCCACCGACCCCGGCGAGTCGAGCCAGGCCTGACGGTTGTCGTAGACGTAGGAGACTGCTTCCGTCTTGTCGCCGGGGTTGACGTAGTCCGGCGGATACTTGGGCATGCGCGACGCCCCCGAGAGGTAGTCCGGCACGAACCGGTTCACTCGCACCGCGAAGGCGCGCAGCTCGCGGCTCTGGCGCTTGTCGCCCTGGTCGCGGTAGGCGATCAGGGCGCGGCTGTAGGCCCACACCGCCGAGTACTCGTCCTCGGGGTTGGCGTCCATCAGCGCCAGCGTCTCTTCGTGGCGCCCGAGCAGCACCAGGCTGGTCACCATCAGGAAGCGGATGCCCTGGTTGTCGCCGGGATTGAGCTCGAGCAGCTCCTCGTAGTGGGCCAGCGCCGCGTCGTGCTCGCCCTGGTCCCACAGGCAGTGAGCGAGGCCGGCGCGGGCACGCATGTATGGACGGGTCTCCGGGATGCCCCAGAAGCGTCCGACCTCCTGCTCGAAGAACGCCTCGCCGAGCGAGCGCTCGCCGGCCTCCACGGCCTTGACGTAGTACTCGATCTCCTCTTCGAGGGTCTCGGCGGCGTCCTCGGCCAGCATCACCCAGGCGTCCGCGCATAGCGGCGAGATGTCGAGTGCCTGCTCGGCGATCTCGACCCGCTCGATGGGATCCATGACTTCCCAGCCGCGGTAGATGAGCTCCTGGGCACGGTCGAGCGCCTTCTGCTCGGCGCGGCCCGGTCCCATTCGGTCTCGGTCGCGGCGGTGGTTGGCGAGGTCGATGATGTTGGAGGCGGGTTTCTTGGGCATGTCGGGAAGGCCGCACGCGGCCGCTGTGGTCAATGCGAGAGATGGGCCCCGAACGCGATGTATTCAAGCGGCCGTTCCCGGGTCCCGGTCGCGATTCTACACGGACGGCGGCCGCCGGGCACCTCGCCGGATCCCGGACGCCGTCGTCGGGATCGATTGCCTGGCGCCGGTCGCGCTGCTACATTGGATTTCGAGGTCAACTTCCCGCCATCCGAATCCTTCGATGAATCCCTACTGGAGTCCGGTGGTCGCCGCGCTCGCACCCTACGTGCCCGGCGAGCAGCCCCGAATCGAGGGCCTGGTCAAGCTCAACACCAACGAGAGCCCGTACGGCCCTTCGCCGCGTGCGATCGAGGCCATGGCCGCCTGCGCCTCCGACGCCCTGCGCCTTTACCCCGACCCCGAGTCGCGGGAACTGCGGCAGGCCGTCGCGGATCACTACGCCGTCACGCCGGAGCGGGTGTTCGTCGGCAACGGTTCCGACGAGGTTCTGGCGCACGCCTTCCGGGCGCTGCTCGATCACGACGCGCCGATCCTGTTCCCCGACGTGACCTACAGCTTCTACCCGGTGTATTGCGCCCTGTTCGGCATCGCCTGGCGCGAGGTGCCGCTGTCGCCGTCGTTCGATATCGTCGCCGACGACTACCTGCGCGCCAACGGCGGCATCGTGCTGGCCAACCCCAACGCGCCCACCGGCAAGCTGCTGCCGCCGGCCGACATCGAGAGGGTGGTGGCGGGCAATCCCGGGTCCATCGTCGTTCTCGACGAGGCCTACATCGACTTCGGCGGCGAGAGCGCGGTGCCCCTCACCCTGCGCTATCCGAACGTGCTGGTGGTGCAGACTCTGTCCAAATCGCGGGGGCTCGCCGGCCTGCGGGTAGGCTTCGCCATCGGCGATCCCGGTCTCATCGAGGCCCTCGACCGGGTCAAGAACAGCTTCAACTCCTACCCCCAGGGCCGCATCGCCCAGGCGGGTGCGGCGGCCGCGATCCGAGATCGCGAGCACCTCGAGACGGTGCGGGGCAGGATCATGGCGACCCGGGGGAAGCTGACCGCGGATCTCGAGTCACTGGGATTCGAAGTACTGCCCTCGGCCGCCAACTTCGTGTTCGCGCGCCACGAAAAATTCCTCGGCACGGGCCTCGCGGCGGCACTCAGGGAGCGCAAGGTTCTCGTCCGGCATTTCGCCCGCCCGCGCATCGATGAGTTCGTGAGAATAACGATAGGTACCGATGAGCAGTGCGCCGCGCTCATTGCCGCCTTGAACGCCATCGTCGCCGGCGAGGTACGCCCTGCGCACGACCGGCCGTAGGGTGGCGATCAGCTGCCCGCCGCCTCGCAGTCCGGTGAACCGGAAACCTTCCTGACCGTGCCGAGACAGGTGCTCGCCTCCGGGCGCCCGCCCGAACCGCCCGCCCGGTGCTGCGTGACGAACCGCAGCGACTGGTCCTCCTGCTCGTAGAATGCCCTTGCCGACCCGTCGACGAAGGTGATGATGACCTCACGCCCCGCCAGGGCGCCGGAGAAGTAGGACCCGGCGCCTTGCCCGGCGCACAGGCGGCCGGCAATGCGGTTGCGTTCGGCGCTTTGCGCGGCGATGACGAAGGCGATCCGTCCCGTCGCGAACGACGGCGCCTGGCCGGTCACGGTCGCCTCGTTGACCACTGCGCAGTCCATCTGCCCGGCCCAGGTTCCGATGAGCTCGGGCGGCGCCTGGGCGGCGGCCGTTGCGCTTGCCGCGGTCGCCAACGCGAGCAGCACGGCTTTCAGTTCGCGCAGATGCGCGACTGGTGAGCAAGGCGGTGAACTGTACATGGTGACCTCCGTTTGTTAGGGATGGATTCGCAGCGATCCTTGCGGGTGCGTTTCAACGCAGGCAACGCGCGCGGCCCGGCAACACGCGTGCGCTGAAGCGCACCCTACCGGATCCGTTCGAGGATGCCGTCCAATTCGTCGAGGTCGTGATACTCGATGACCAGCTTGCCGCGTTTGCCGGCGTGGTCG
>CBFGRG010000455.1:0-3103 GCA_965651105.1 uncultured bacterium
CCATCGTTCACCCCTCCATTCGATTTCATTCTGCCCGCCTGCCGACCGCGACAGACGGCAGGTCCGCATGGCCGGCACAGGGCCGGCGCTACGGTGGAGCCCGCCCCTACGGCTCCCTGCCGGTTACCCGGATTCGACGTAACGGGTGTCGACCCGCCGCCGTGCCGGCCGCGTGTCGTTCCGACATCGTATCACCGCCACCGGCCCCCTACTGCGTGGGGTTCACCGAGCATCAACCGGGGCTGAGCCGCACGTGAAGCGAGACGGCATCGGGCGAAATCGGCTCGAGGCACGAGCGGAGACGGAGGCGCCTGCGAGCAGGGGCCGAAGGTCGAACAGGCACTGCATTGTGCGGGTGCGATCCGTAGTACGCTGACGAACACGGGACCCCACCAACGCCGCTCACCATCACCAAAAGGCAGGACACGATGCGCCACCTCTCTCGTCGTGCTGTCGTCGGTGCCGGTCTGGCCGGGATCGCCGCGACCCAGCCACTCTCCGTGATCGCAAACCAGGAGGCCACGCCTGCGGCCAGTCCCGTGGCCGACCCCGCCCAACCAATCCTTGACATCGCCTCATCGGCGATGTCCGAGATGCACCTGCGAGCGGTACTGGTGCATGTCACGATCGATGGCGACGAGGTCGCGCATCACGCGATCGGCGAGTCGATGACCGGCATCCCCGCGACCCCGGAAATGCATATCCGCAATGGCGCGGTGGCGATCACGTACACGGCAACCCTGCTGCTGCAACTCGTCGACGAGGCCGCGCTCGCGCTCGACGACACGATTGACCGGTGGCTGCCCGAGCTGCCGGATGCGGACCAGGTGACGTTGCGGATGCTGGCCAACATGACATCCGGGTATCCCGACTATGTGCAAAACGCGGACTTTCTCCGGGACAGTCTGGAGAATCCCTTCCGCGCCTGGACACCGGAGGAGCAGATCGAGATCGGCCTCTCCACGCCGCGGGTGTTTGCGCCGGGAACCAACTGGGACTATTCCCACACCAACTATGTCATCCTCGGGCTCGCGCTCGAGGCCGCGACTGGCGAGCCGCTCGCCGACCTGCTGCGACGGTACATCCTCGATCCGCTGAACCTGACCGGGACCGCCAGCGAACAGACCGCGTGGATGCCCGAACCCGTGCTGCACGCCTACTCGTCGGAGCGACGCGAGTATCTCGGCATCCCGGCGGAAACGCGCTTTTACGAGGAATCGACGTTCTGGGACCCATCGTGGACGCTGGCGCGCGGCTCCGTGCAGTACTCCACCATCGCCGACATGGCGACCTCATTCGCCGCGATCGGGCGGGGCGACCTGCTGTCGGAGGCGTCGTACCGGGAGCTGGTCAACCGCGACCTGCTCGGCTTCGGCGCGCCGCTGGATGGCTGCCCGAACTGCCGCACGCTCGGCGAATCGCAGCTCTACGGTCTCGGGATCTGGATGTCGGGCGGATGGCTGTTGCAGAACCCGCTCTTCAGCGGATATGCCGGGACCACCGCGTACCACCCCGACGGCAATATCGCGATTGGCGTCGCCACGACCTTCGCCGAAGATGCGTTCGATGAACAAGGAGCCTACGACAACGCGAGCACCACGATCGCCGCGCGGATCGGCAACATGCTGATGCCGGATGATCCGTTGCCGGGGGTGTAGCGTCGCGGCCCTGGAGCATTGCCAATCCGGTGAGGTGCATCCATGATCTCCGGCCCGACCGTGCGCTACGAGTTCGAGGGGAAGGTGTGGTTCTACACCAACCCCAACGCGGTGTACTTCGTGTCGCTGCCGAAGGAAATGTCGGCGGACATTCTCGACCTGGTCGGGACCGACCTCAACCCGTGGGGGACGGTGCCGTGCGAGGTGACGATCGACGACTTCACGTGGGAGTCGTCGATGTTCCCGCGCAAGGAGCGGGGGTGCTACGACCTGCCGCTGAACGCGCGCGTCCGCAAGCGCCTGAAGCTGGAAGACGGGCAGGTCATCTCCGTAGCGATCGAGGTGCCGCTCCCGGTGTGAACGAGTGCCCTGAAGCCCCACCTGTCCGGGCACCCGCAGCGACCTGCTATACTGGCCACAGATTCACGTAATCACTTATCAATGCGAGGTGGCCGCTATGGGTATTCCCACAGGTGACGGCCCGGACTACATCATCAACCGGCTACGCAGCGACGTGACGACGCCATGGTCGTGGCCGCTCGCCGCGGCGATCGCGGGGGCGTGGCTGCTGTTCGCCCTCGTGCCGTACCTGTTCGGCGAGTATGCCCCGGGCACGTTCATGCGCTGGTCGGCCGTCGCGCTGGTCGGGCTCGGGCTGACCTTCGCGATCCCGCCGCTGATCGCCCGCGAGCGATACGGGGCTGGGATCGGCTCGGCGATCGTGGCGGCGGTGCTGATCGGTCTGGTGTGGGTCGTCACGGCGTAACTGCCGATCAGGGCTGGGCAGCCTGCGGGCTCGGACCCGGAAAGCGCGTGTCGAAATCGACGACCTTGAGCCAGGTCGGGACGATGCGGATCAGCGCCATGTTGCGATTCTCGGCGCGCACCTCTTTCTCCCACGCCGGGAACTTCTCTTCCCCGACGATGCGCCGGGATGCCTCGACGTACTGCTCGGGCAGGCCCTGGTCGTATTCGATGCTGGCGACGCCGCGCGCCGAGAGGATGAGCGGCGGGAAGTCGTTGCTGTCGACGGTCAGCGCCACGTTGGGGTTGGCGGCCATGGCGCGGACCTTGTACCAGTCGGGGGGTGAGGCGAAGACGAAGGCCGCGCCATCCCAGAGGTAGCTGACCGGGACGACGCGAGGCGTGCCGTCGAGGCCGATGTAGGCTATGCGGGCGGGGATCGGCGCCTCGAGAAGTTGCTGGACGAAGGGGTCGAGGTTCATCGTTTCGATGATGGTGTCGGCGGTCACTATCGTCATCGCTTGTGACTCCTGCATGGAACCGGGCTCCGGGCACATGCCGCCCGGCGATGCCATCATCCTCCACCGGCCGGGGCGTCAGTGCTTCTCCGGTCTTGCGGTTCGGGACGGAGGCGCCAACGCCGGCCGTCGCGCCGTTCAGACGCTTTCCGGCCAGAAGGGACCAGCGCCTTCAGGCGGCCA
>CBFGRG010000456.1:0-3099 GCA_965651105.1 uncultured bacterium
CATGAAAAGCGGCACCATCATGTACAGCCAGATGGAAAACGCTCCGGAGCTGGCAGCCGAGCTCCAGTCGCAGGCGGTGAGCCTCTACCCCACGTTGACATGTGATGATGTCACCCGGATCGACGTGCCGGTGTTGCTGCTGAATGGCGAGGTCAGCCCGCGCCTGTTCGGGATTGTTCAGGACATGCTGGCGGCTTGTCTGCCCGCCGTCGAGCGGAGGACTATCCCGAACGCCTCCCACGGCATGCAATCCGGCAACCCCGGAGCCTACAACGAAACGGTGTTCGCCTTTCTCGGTCGCCGCTGATCAATCGTGGTGACGTGTGGCCGCACCGTCTGGTGGGCGGCCCTCCCGACCCCGATCGGCAAACGTTCCTGTACGCCACCCACTGCCTTGGGGGAGCCGGTCCGTTCCGGTCAGGTCAAAATACCCATCCGGGATGTGTCCCGAGAAATGGGTATCGCTGCCCATGTGCCTGATCCTCGCGGCGCCCATGATGGGGTCATGGTTTCCGCTCCATCCACCGCGGCGCGAGACGCTGGCCGTCACGCCGCTCATCACTTCGAGGAGGTCGGCATGATCGAACGGCATCAACTTCCCCTCCCGGGCTGGCGGATCGAGGCGCCGGACTGGATGCGGCGTCCCCAGAAGACCCCATCCCCCCGACCACGACCTGCGGCGGACATCACTGACGCTGAGCGCACCGCGATGCGAGCCGAGACGACGCATCGTGCGAGTGCAATCAGGATCGATGCGGAGCGACGATTCCACGGACTGGCGGAGCGCTGATCGACCCGAGTCCACCGGAATGCGCCCAAATGCAAATGAAAACGAGCCGGCATCTTGCCGGCTCGTTCCTGTATTTCGGGGTGTGCCTCAGGCGATTCGCAATCGCGCGCCGGCGAGGAGCGACTCATCGATCGGTTCGCCATCACCTGGGCCGAGGTCGCCGGCGGGCGTGCCCGTGGTGAGCACGGCCGAGAAGGGCCCCATGCCGTAGCGGTCGAGGTAGCGTGCCGGGGTCGAGGCTTCCCCGAACGATTCGTCGAGCGTCATGTCCGGGGTCGCCACGCCGATCCACTGGCCGGTTTCGCCGACCGGGATTTTGCCAGCCCAGGTGATGCCCGGAATCGGGGATTCGAGCGTTTCCATCTCGTTACCGGTGATGTGGATCAGGGCGCCGGTCGCCGGGACGAAATCACCGACCAGCACAGTGACGCCGGCGATACCCGTGACGCCATTGCGGTGCGTGACTTGCTCAGGCTCATGCGGTACGCGCAGGGAGCGGGGGGTGACGTCCTCGATGAGAAACGGCAGGCCGTTCTCGCCGACTACCGGCTGCGGGAAGCACTGGCGCCAGTCAAGGCGCTCTCCGTCCGGCCGCAGGCGGCCATTTTCGACCGGTTCCGGCAGGTCGAGCCCCCGCTGCTCGATTGCATCGACCTCGGTCTGAAGGTCGTCGCAGAGCAGGGCGTAGTCGACCAGGCCGCCACCCTTCCACAGGCGTGGCCACCAGCGGTGGGTCGAGCGCTTTTCGGGATCGATGAACGCGATCAACTCGATGTAGCTGCCGTCGGCAAACGCGATCAGCGCATTATGGGTCATGCCGCCAGCGTGCGCGCCGCCAGGCACGACGGTGAAGCCGAGCGATTCGGCCTGCTGCACCATCTCATCCAGATCGCGGTCGACGATGACGATGTGATCGATCATCGAGGGCATCGCATGTCCTTTCATGCCGGGAACAATCGGACCATGCGGGCAGTGTGGCACGGGCAACGCACGACGGCAACGCACGATCGGGGTGGGCGGTGGAATTATGTACAATTCCATCAGGTGACACGACCGCACGTTCCCCCCCTCCCCGCATGCTTCCACGCGCGAAAGGGCCACCATGTCTCGCAGGCTGGACCAAACTGACAATCGACTCACCCGACGGCGATTCGCCGGATGGTCGGCCGTGGCCGGCGCCGCGATCCTGACTGGCGCGAGCGCCCACCGTGCCGCCGCGCAGTCGATGGATCCGTTTACGCACATCACGACGATGCCGGAGACCGAGACGCTCGGTCAGCGTGCCGGCCAGCCGGTCGACGAGGTCGGGCCGGTCGAGGCCGATGGCACGGTCTGGACAGCGATGGTGCAGGTGCCGATCAAGCGTGGCCAGTGGTACCACTACACCTGCGAGTTCGACTCGGCGTGGAGCTGCATGGCGGCCTACGATATCGATGCCGGGCTGGACGCCCAGGTCGACGCGGTCGGGATCGACAATCGGGTGGTGCCGTATTGGGAGGAAACCGCCAACGGGATCATGGTCTACGGCGGTGATATTGGCGAGCACTTCTGTGGTGAGCTGGATTCGAACCTGATGTCGCGTTCGACGGCTGGCGCCATGCGCAAGGCGTTCGACGCCCACGGCGTGCCGACCGAGCCGGTCCACGACCGGCAGGCGATCGAGGCGTCGCTCAACGCGGGTTATCCAGTCTTCTTCAAGTCGACAGTCGATTTTCTCGACTGGCGGCCCGCCACGTGGAACTCGCCGGAGGGCTACACCTATCCCGTTGTCTTCAGCAACGATCACGCGCTGACGGTGATTGCCTACAACGACGAAGAGGTGGTGATCCGCGATCCGCTGGGGCCAACCTCGACCAACGGCAACCGGCCCTATCAGTACCGCGTCAGGTGGGAACGGTTCCTCGACGTGTTCGCGGCGCAGGACAACGACGGGCTGGCGGTGATGGCGCCTGAAGGCGCGCGGTCGGTGCAGGTGAGCGGCACCACAGAAGCGTCGGACGCCACGCCAGAGGCGTCGGCAACGGAGGCGGCGACGCCCGAAGCCACGCCGGCGCCGGTCGACTTCGCGGTCGGCGATATCGTCGAGGTGGCCGACGATCCGCAGAGCCTGCCACTCAACTTCCGCGAGGAGGCGACGACTGGCAGCGAGATCATCGACGAGCTCGATCCCGGCACCCGGCTGGAGATCACCGGCGAGGCAATCGAGGCCGACGGGTACACCTGGTATCCGGTGGAGGTGGTCGAAAGCGGCGAGACTTGATTCGTTGTCGCGGAATACCTCGTCGCCGCCGCCGACTGATATTGCTGGC
>CBFGRG010000457.1:0-3098 GCA_965651105.1 uncultured bacterium
GAACCCGAAGGGGCTGGACTTCTACAGCCGCCTTGTCGACGAGCTGCTCGCGGCCGGGATCGAGCCATTCGCGACCCTCTACCACTGGGACCTGCCCCAGGTGCTCCAGGACAAACACGGTGGATGGCAGTCGAAGGAGACGGCGAAGGCATTCGCCGAGTACGCGGGTTACGTGGCGGAGCAGTTGGGCGACCGCGTGAAACACTACTTCACCATCAACGAGTTCGCCTCGTTCGTGGAAATGGGCTACCAAGGGGTCGAGGCCCAGGTTGGCGGCGGAAAGACCGTGCACCTTGGCATGCCTCCCGGGCTGGTTCTGTCCGACGCCGAGTTGAAGCAGGTCCGGCACCACGCCGTCCTCGGCCATGGCCTGGCCGTCCAGGCCATTCGTGCCTCCGGTCCTCCGGGCACGAAGATCGGGTTCGCGGAGAACATCCGCGTCGCCGTCCCGGTCATCGATGCGCCCGAGTACATCAATGCGGCGGAGGCGGCCACCCGCGAGCTGAACGCCGGATTCATGACCGTGATGCTCGAGGGGCGGTACACGGACGCGTACCTCGCCGCGGCGGGTGGCCAGGGCCCGACGTTCACGGACGACGAGCTGAAGACGATCGCCTCTCCCCTCGACTTCGTCGGGATCAACGTCTACCGGCCGAACATCTACGTCGAGCCGGCCGAGGAGCCGCCCGGCTACCGGGTCGTTCCCATCAACGCCTCGCACCCGAAGATGCAGTCCGACTGGCACATCGTCGACCCCGAGGTGCTGTACTGGGCGCCGCGCCATATGCAGTCGATCTGGGGCGCCAAATCGATCTACATCACCGAGAACGGGTGCGCGGCATCGGACGTGGTCGCCGACGACGGCCGGGTCTACGACTCGGACCGCGTCATGTTCATGCGGGCCATGATGAGCCAGCTCCAGCGCGCCACCTCGGACGGCGTCCCGGTGGACGGCTACTTCTACTGGAGCAGCCAGGACAACTTCGAGTGGATCTACGGGTACGGCAATCGGTTCGGGCTCGTCTACGTCGACTTCGACACGCTGGAACGCACCCCCAAGCTCAGCGCCGAATGGTTCCGCGAGGCCGCGCGGCAGAATGCGGTGGTCTGACGCGCGGAAAGGAGCGCTCTCGCGAGGAGTGGAAACGTGACCGACCACAGCCAGGGACTGGCCGCGGCACAGGGAACAACGGCTCGCCCGTCCCACGAGGAGGGGGCGGGAGCGGGTGAGCCCGCCATCAGCGAGCGCTTCGTGGCTCGCGCCGTCTACGGCCTGATCACGGTGCTGGCGGTGCTCCAGGCGATGGAGCTGCACCCGCCCGACGCGTGGCGCGGCGCGATCACCCTGTTCGGGACGACGCTGGCGGTGGCGCTGATCGAGGTCTACGCCGAGGCGATCGGCGTGCTGCTCGGCCGGAGCGGGCGCCTCGATCGTCAGGAGCTCGCGCACATGTGGCACGAGGCTGCGCCCGTGATGGTGGGGGCGCAGGGACCGACCGTGGTGCTGGTCCTTTCGGCGCTCGGCTTGATGTCCGTCGAGACGGCGATCGACATCGCCCAGGTGGTCGCCTTCCTCACCCTCTTCGGCTACGGCTGGCGCATCGGGCAGCTGCTGGACCAGCGCTGGACTCGACAGGTTGCCAGCGGGTTGATCCTGGTCGCGATCGGCGGTCTTCTGGTCGGGATCAAGGCCGCGTTTCACTAGGCTTGTCCGAGACTGCCCATGGAAGCCGACGTCGCGATCGACTCTGCACTCAATTTCGGAGGGGATGTCGTCACCGCCGCCCTGGTGCTTGCGGGTGGCTACGTGGCCGCTGCCGTGGCGCGTCGCCTCTCCCATCGCGTGCTGCAGCAACCGGCGGTCGCTCGCGCGCTGGGACCCTCGATGGTCCGGCTGCTGGGTACCGTGGTCTTCTACATCCTCTTCGCGATCGCGGTTGGGATCGCCCTGATTGCGATAGGTGTGCCCGAGCGGTATGTGGGAGCCGTCGCCGTCCTCGTGATCGCGCTGCTCGCGCTCTCGCTCCAGCAATCGCTCGCCAACCTGGCCGCCACTGTCACGTTCCTGCTCTTCCAGCCCGTCCGGCGCGGCGAGCTGGTGGAGACGATGGGATTCATGGGGACTGTGCAGGAGATTCTGCTGTTCAACACGGTGATCCTGCTGCCGGACCACCGGCTCGTGACGCTGTCGAATGGCAGGATTCAGGAGAGCGGGATCGTGAACTACTCTCGCCAGGGGCGCGTGATGCCGACGTTCAGCCTGACCGTTGGCTACGGCGAGGACCTCACCCGGGTGCGGGACGTGATCGCCGAGGTCGCCGGGGCCGATCACCGGGTGCTGAAGGATGAGCCGGTCGTGGTGGCGGTCGACGAGCTCGGGGAGATTGGCGCGCGGCTGCTGGTGTTCGCGGTCGTGGCGCCCCAGGATTTCTGGGAGGTGCGAAGCGACCTTCAGGAGCGCATCAAGTCCCGTTTCGACGCCGAAGGAATCCGCTTCGCCGTCCCGCCGCGCGATGTGCGCATTGCGAATGCCGCGAGAGGCTGATCTCCGTCCTCCCATACGGAATCCGGAAAATCAGCGTCGGATTCGACCCGTAGCGCCGCCCCTGTGGCGGCTGTTCATCGCAGGCCGCCACAACGGCGGCACTGCGGGGCATTTTCTGGATGCACGTTCAGGCCGGCTTTGCGCGAACGCCCGATCACTCGGCCGGTGATACGATGGAGGTAATGCGCAAATACGTAAAGGAGGCCAGCATGGCGGACAAGGTGAAACTGTCGATCGAGGTGGAGCCCGAGCTGCGGCGTCGGGTGAAGCTCGCCGCGACGAGCCGGGACGAGACGGTTCGCGAGTGGATAGTTGCTGCGATACGCCGTGAGTTGGAGGCCGAAGCTGACAATGACATCATCATGCCGGCATCAGGCGCAAGGCCTGAGGGCAGCAAGAATCCACCCAGGCCGCGTAGTGGAAGACTCGTCTCGGATGCCGTCATCGAGGATCGACGTAGCGGATGGTGATCTATCTCGACACGAGTGCCTTGCTCAAGCTCTATATCGAGGAAGAGGGGCGCGAGGTCGTAGTGGGGGCAGTTGCATCCGGA
>CBFGRG010000458.1:0-3079 GCA_965651105.1 uncultured bacterium
CTGCTGCCGGTGTCGAGTCGGGCGCGAGACGTAGTTGAGAGCGGACTCGTCGCGCTCGGCGCAAATGTCACGCGAGTCGACGCCTACACCACCGAGATCGTCGAGGAGCCGTCGCCGGTCGTCCTGCCGCATGTCGAGCGGGGTGAGATTGGCGCGGTCCTGCTGGCGTCGCCATCGGCGGTGAGTGGATTCATGGCGCAATACGGCACGATGTTGCCGGCGCTGTCCTCAGCGGCGTTTGTCGCGATCGGGCCGGTCACCGCGGCTGCGATGCGGGAAAGCGGGTTGCCCGTGCATGCGGTCGCCGACCCGCCCGGTGCGGCAGGAATGGTCGAAGCGCTCGGAGCCTACCTTTGGGGCGAGCGCGCGAAAGGATCTGATACGTGAGCACCTTCGTCAGGACCCGGCGCACGCGGATGACACCGGCGCTGCGGAATTTCGTGCGAGAGAACCACCTGCTGCCAGGCGACATGATCGCGCCGCTCTTCGTCACCGAGGGGCGGGATGTGCGGAATCCGATCGGATCGATGCCGGGGCAGGCCCAGCTTTCGATCGACCAGTTGATGGTCGAGGTTGGCGAGCTGATCGCGGCTGGCGTGCCGGGAACGTTGCTGTTCGGCATTCCGGCCGAGAAGGACGCCGAGGCGACCGGTGCGTGGGACGAGAACGGCATCGTCCAACGGGCGGTGAGCGCGATCAAGGATCGCCATCCGGACTTCCTCGTCGTCACCGACGTCTGCGCGTGCGAGTACACCGATCACGGTCACTGCGGGATCCTGGTCGATGGTGAGGTCGACAACGACCAGACGCTGCCGTTGCTGGCGCGGACCGCGTTGAGCCACGCCCGCGCCGGGGCGGACATCGTCGCGCCATCGGACATGATGGACGGCCGCGTCGGGGCGATCCGGACCGCGCTCGACGACGAGGGGTTCGTCACCACGCCGATTCTCAGCTATGCCGCCAAATACGCCTCGGCGTTCTACGGGCCGTTCCGCGAAGCGGCCGAGAGCACGCCGGCGTTCGGCGACCGGCGCTCGCACCAGATGGATCCGGGCAATGTCCGTGAGGCGATGCGGGAGATCGAGATCGACGTCCGCGAAGGGGCGGACATGATCATGGTCAAGCCGGCGCTGCCGTATCTCGACGTGATTCGGGCGGCGCGGGAGCGGTTCGACCTGCCCCTGTCGGCCTACAACGTCTCCGGCGAGTACGCGATGGTCAAGGCCGCTGCCGAGCGCGGCTGGATCGACGAGCAGCGCGTGACGCTGGAGGCCCTTCTCTCGATGAAGCGCGCCGGTGCCGAGCGTATCTTCACCTATCACGCAAAGGAGGCAGCAACGTGGCTGCAGAGCTGACGACAATGACCGGTCGCGATCGATTCCTGACGACGCTGCGAGGCGAGCAGCCGGACCGCACCCCGGTCTGGTTCATGCGCCAGGCGGGCCGCTGCCTGCCGGAGTATCGCGCGCTGCGCGCGAAGCACCCGTTTCTCGAGATGGCGACGACCCCGGATCTGGCGGTCGAGGCGACGCTGATGCCGATCGACCGCTTCGGCGTCGACGGCGCGGTGCTTTTCGCCGACATCATGCTGCCGCTCGATGGCATGGGCGTGCCCTACGATATCCGGCCGGGCGTCGGGCCGGTGATCGAGTCCCCGATCCGCGACGCCGCCGCGGTCGACGCCCTGCGGGTGGTCGATCCAGCGGAGGGGACGCCCTACGTGCTGGAGGCGGTGCGTTTGTTGCGCGGCGAGCTTGGTGACCGGGCCGCGCTGCTGGGATTCGCCGGCGCGCCGTTTACGCTCGCCTGCTATCTCGTCGATGGGCGGCCAACCAAGGAGTACCCGGCAACCAAGGCGATGATGTACAGCCAGCCGGAGCTGTGGCACCGGCTGATGGACACGCTCACCGACGTCACGATCCGGTATCTCCAGGGGCAGGTCGAGGCCGGCGCCGATGTGGTGCAGCTCTTCGACTCATGGCTCGGACTGCTGGACGAAGCGTCGTTCCGGGAATTCGTCTTCCCGTACACGTCTCGCATCTTCGCGTCGCTCAAGGGCGTCGTGCCGACGGTCCACTTCAGCACCGGCACCGTGCAGCTGCTGGAGGCGATCGGGGAGACCGGACCCAATGTTGTCAGCGTTGACTGGCGGCTGCCGATCGACGTCGCCTGGGATCGACTCCCGGCCGGAACCGGCATCCAGGGCAACCTCGACCCGGCCCGCCTGATGGCGCCGTGGGAGGTCATCCAGGCCGGCGCCGATGACATCCTCGGGCGGGTGGGTAGCCGGCCCGGGCACGTCTTCAACCTCGGACACGGGGTCATGCCGCAGACGGATCCCGACAAGCTCGCCCGCCTCGTCGAGCACGTTCACGAATCAACAGTCAGGTAAACCCCAATGCGTGTGCCGGCAGACCCGCAGTCCGGCCCGAACTTCCGGCGTCAGGGCGCGATTATCCTGAGCCTCTTCGCATTGGTCTGGGCGATGGCGGGAGCGTCAGGAATCGGCGACGGGATCGCCTTCTGGGGTATCGGCGCGTTTGCCCTTGCTGTCACCGTTGGGGCAATCGCGCTCGCAGTGCGTACAGAATCAACTCGCACGGCTCCTCGCCACCTGCCGCCGGATTGGCAGCGCCAATACAACATCGTGGGGATCGTGCAGGGGGTCGCGATCCTCGTCGCGATCGCCGCATTGGTATCCCTGGGAGCCCAGGGCCTCATCCCACCCGTCGTGTGCTTCATCGTCGGACTTCACTTCCTTCCACTTGAACGAACATTCGACCAGCCGGAGTATCGAGCGACCGCGCTGGCCCTGTGTGGTGTGGCGGCCATCGGCGCAGGGTTGTTGAGCTTCACAAGTGACGAGGCGGTCCGAGCCGTGGTCGGTTTCGGCGCGGCCGTCGTTCTCTGGGGCACGGCGATCGTGGTCGCTCGCACCGGGTAGTCGCAACTCCCACACGTCCTGGTTGTTGACGGAGTCAGTGGTGGCACGCGGCGTGCTAACTTATCACTTGATAAGGAGGGGCCAGTGGGCGTGCCTGAACCGAAAAGGGAATCCGGGCGAAGCGAAATCCTTGTG
>CBFGRG010000459.1:0-3075 GCA_965651105.1 uncultured bacterium
GCGCTCGGGACAGGCTATCCGGCACGCACGAGATCCTTCGGCTCCGGGGCTGCGCCCCTGCGCTCAGGATGACAGGCGTGTATTGGTGGCGGGAATCGGACGCTGGTGACCGTCGTACCCTCGGGCGCACGAAATCCTTCGGCTGCGGGGCTGTGCGCTTTCGCTCGGGATGCCATGGGGCGTTGCGGCCCGGAGCCGACCGCGTCGGCTGGATCGGCCCGAAAAGCACCAGCTCCCACTGGCCCGCATCTCGAGTGCGTCGCTCCGTCGGGGAGACCCGCGTTCGGAGGCGGAGCGTCGGACGCCACGTACGCGGCCACCGGGCCGCCTGTGACCGCACAAGACGGTGGCAGGGCCGGTGGTGGGGGGGCGCGTGCAACGGCTGACCGGAGCCTGGCACAGGCGCGTCCCCTCCCAGGCCTCGGAATGTGGGCTAAAGTGAGATATCAAAATCCGGGTCTACGGACATTCACAGTCAACCGAGGATTTCCATCGATGCCTGACCCCGACACGCTCCATCTCAAAGACGATGGTGCATTCCCGAACAGTCGGCTGCCGGTGCTGCTCTGGCGAAGCGCGATCCCGGGCGGCCCTGAGGCTGTCGAGCGAACCTTCCGCGATCACGGCTGGGAAGGTATCTGGTGGAACGGCATCTTCGATTACCACCACTACCACGCCACCGCGCACGAGGTACTCGGCATCGCTCGCGGCAAGGTCACCGTCCGCCTCGGCGGCCCGAACGGGGAGACGGTCGAGCTCGCCGCTGGCGACATTGCCCTCCTGCCCGCCGGCACCGCCCATCGCAACCTCGGGCAATCACCCGATCTCATCGTCGTCGGCGCCTACCCGCCGGGGCAACGGCCCGATCTCCTGCGCGGCGATCCCGGCGAACGTCCGGAGGCCGACCGGCAAATCGCCAACGTTCCCCTGCCGGAGACGAATCCCGTCACCGGCGAGGACGGGCCGCCTGCCGAGTGGCAGACGTCGTAGACACCGCCACTGGCGAATTGCATATGGCGCGATCGAGCGCCGTCAACCTGTCGCCCCGAATCGAGGTGACCTGCTACCTCAGTGCTCGCAGGGGAGGTCGCATCCCGGCGACGATTCATGTTGGCATTTCTGATGGGAACAAGGCCGGTCTCTACGCTGATGGCTCCCGGAACCGCGCCAGGATCGCGTCAACCTCCTCGTCCGTGGTCGGCCTGAAGTCCTCGTAAAATTGACCGACAGCATGAAAATTCTCCGGAGCCTGCAGGCAGACGCTTCGATCGGCGAGCCCCGCCAGCGCCTCGCAGGTGCGGCGCGCTCCAACCGGCACCGCCACCACCAGCCGCCCCGGTTCGAGCTGCCGCAACGCGTGCAGCGCCGCCCGCATCGTCGCTCCGGTCGCGAGCCCGTCATCAACGACGATCACGGTCCGCCCTGCCACCTCCGGGAAGGGTCTCCCGGACCGGAATCGCGTCTCGCGGCGTGTCGCCTCGTCCCGCTCGCGCGCGATGATCGCGTCCAGCTCCTCCCGCGACACGCGCAGGTTCTCGACCAGCGCCGTATCGAGGTACAGCTCGCCTGAAGCGGTCACCGCGCCGAGCGCCAGCTCCGGCTGGCGCGGCGCGCCGACCTTCCGCGCGACCAGCACATCCAGCTCGGCGCCGAGCGCGCGCGCAACCTCCGCCGCCACCGGCACCCCGCCGCGCGGGAGGCCCAGCACGAGCGTGCCTGGCCCCGCCTCGCCCGCGAGGGCATCGGCGAGGCGCTCGCCGGCGTCGATCCGATCGAGATAGCGGCCCTCGGGCCGGTCATCGCGTCTTCGTGGCGCCATCCGGTACCTCGCTTCGCCCCTGCCGCGGGCGCATCCTCCAGCATCGATCGTCAGTCGGTCTCGCGCACGTAGCGCAGCGTCGCGCCGACGCCGCCGAGCTCGTCCAGCTTGCGCGCCGCCTCGGTCCGCGGCAGCGAACCAGCGTTCGGCACGCCCTCGCCAGCCTCGTCGCTGTCGACCGCCGTTTTCACGATCTCGATCCGCGCGTTCGTCTGCACCGCGAGGCGGATCATCTCGTTCCCGAGCTCCACCGGCACCATGTCGGCGACATCACCGCCCATCGGGTGCTCCGCGGGGACCGGCCCGACCCCGAAGAGATCTCGCTCGAAGTCCGCCCACCCGTCCTCGGCGTAGTCGTCGACCATCGCGATGCCGGATGCCTGACCCATCTGAAGGGCCCGCAGCACGTCCGCCGTGCCGGCCTTGCCGCGACCGTTGGCGGCGACGGCATTCGCGATCCGCTCGACCACCGCCAGCTCCCGGTCGCGCTCTGCCCGCTCGGCGATCGGCAGCGTCGCGTCGATCACCTCCTGCTCGCTCGCCGACATGTCCATGCGAATCGTGTCGAGGATCCGTTCCTGCACGGTGTGGTGGAACTCGTTCGCCAGCGCGCTGGTCATCACCTCGTTCCCGGCGACGATCAGCATGTCGACATCTTCTTCCTGCAGCGCCAGCAGGGTCTCGTCGGCGACGTGGCGGGCGAAGGCGTTGACTCGCTCGTCGGTCCGGCGCTGGTAGCGTGCCTGGCTCTCGCCGCCGCGCTGCGTCCGCCGGGGGAAGTTCGTGCTCTCCAGCCAGACACTTCGCCCGCGCCGCTCGCGCCGAACCAGCTGCAGGTAGGCCTCGTGCTGGTCAGCCATGAGCACCATGTAGGCGGGGTAGTCGTCGATCCGCTGCGCCAGCGGCCTCAGGACCGGAGTCGGGCCCAGCGACACCGTCGTCTCCATCGGCAGGCCCAGCGCCAGCGGCACGAACTCGTCGAGCGCCGCGTTGGCAACGATGTAGACACCCTTCGCCGCCGGGTCCAGCTCGCTGTCCAGATACTCCGCGATGCGCGCCGATACCGCCTCGAGGTTCTCGCGCTGCTCGCCGCGAGGACCGGCTTCGGAGATGAGTCGGTTGAGCTCGCTCTCCATCATCGTCCGTCCCGGACGGCGGATCTGGCCCTCTTCACCCCTGCGTACACGCCACTGCGAGCGGCGGACCACTGGCAACGGAGGGGCGCTCGGGTCGCCACCTCGCCGGCGCAAGCCAGG
>CBFGRG010000460.1:0-3073 GCA_965651105.1 uncultured bacterium
CCCGGCGTCACGCAGCGCTCCGGCGGCCGTGGCGAGGGCGAGCGGCTGGTGCCCGAGCTCGTAGCAGGAGACGAGCAGCACGCGACCCGGCGCGCGGAGATCGCGGGTGGTGGTATCGGGTTGGGTGGCGGCGGCGTGCATGGTGGCCCTTCGCTGCGATCAGTGGCAGTCGCTTCCAGTCTACCCAACCCGGCAACCGCAACTCGTTCCAGACGTCTCCCTGACCGTACGGGCGGTGGCCATCGAGGTGCCGAGACCGTGCGCCGTCAGGCCTGCGGATCGGGCTCCTCGGCGAGGAGGGTGGCGAGCTGCATCGAGAGGATGTCGCCGGATTGCTGGAGCGCGATTCGCAGCGCGCCGTCCCAGCGGTGGTCGAGCGCCCGGAGAGCGGCGAGGTCGTCCGGCTCGAGCGACGCTTTCAACGCCTGGTCGAGATCGGCCGGGTCGCCCGGCTCGTCGTCGACGGCGAGAAACGCGACCGTCATCGGGTCGCCGTCGATCGCCAGCGTCCACGAGTCGGCCCGGATCTCGATACCACTCCCCTCTTCCGCCGGGGCAACGTCGACCTCGCCACGATCGATCAATTCGGCGAAGACCGCTTCGGCGGCCGTGCGCTGGTCGTCACTCATCGGTCCTGCCCCCTCCCTACCCAGCGCGGCACAACCGATTCGAGCAGGGACCTGGTGGATTTGACCGACTGCTGGCCGCGCTGCCCGCCGCCGGGGTTGAGCCCGGCCACGGCGAGAACCGCCACCTTGCCGGTCGTGAATGTCACGTCGAGCAGGCCTTCGAGCTGCTGGAGCGACATGCCGCGCGGGCTCGGCGTGGACGAGCTCGGCACCAATGAGGGGTCGAGGACGTCGAGATCGATGTGAACGTAGAGATCGTCGACACGATCCGCCAGTTTCGCCACGACATCGGCGAACGTCGTGCCCGCCAGGGCGTCCTCCTGCCGCAACAGGCGAACGTCGGTCGAGGTCAGGAGCTGCTCTTCGGCGTCGTCAAGCTCGCGAATGCCGGCAACGACGATTCGGTCCGTTGGGATTGTCGCGGCCAGCATCGCCGCCTCGCGCCAGAGCGGTCCGGCGAGCCCGGCCAGGATCGCCAGGGGCATGCCAGCGAGGATGTTGCTGACCGATGTTTCCGGGGTGTTGAAGTCGCCGTGCGCGTCGAACCAGACGACGCCGATCCTGTGTGCCGCGCCGCGGCTTTGCTGAAGACCCGAGACAACGCCGACGGCGGCGGTGTCGTCGCCAGCAAGCACCAGCACCCGCTCGTCGCGGTCGTGGCCCTCACCGACGAGGGCGCCGACATTCGCGCCAAGGCGGCCTATGTTGACGGCGACGGGGCCGTCCACCCGCTCGCTCTCGGGCAGCTCGGCGGTGACGACTTCCGGCGCGCCGACGGGAGTCTCTTGCAGCCGGTCGACCAGTCCCGCGTCGAGCAGCGCCCGCGGCCCGCGACCGAGCCCGTCGTGGCGCTCGTCATACCGGTAGGGAACCTCAACGATGCGAAGCTTCATCAGATCCAACTCCCGGGTGCCCCCTTGGCGGCGGGCGTTCGCGCCGCCCCTCGTGTCGCGTCGGCGACGCGATGTTGCGAGAATCATGCCATCATTATGGCGGTTTCGTGGCGCGGACGCATGCACGCGAATCGCGTTCGCCCGGCGCCGGGCCGGGAGTCGGGTCCGGTCTATCACCGCATCGGCGACCCGGACCGAAAGGCGACAGTTTCGTGGCATTCAGCACGGCATCCAGGGGCACGCGGGAGGAGACTTACTACGATCTCCTCGGCGTCGAGATCACCGCGACCACGCCCGAGATCACTCGTGCCTACCGGCGGGTGATGAAGGAATGCCACCCCGACCGCATGCCGCCCGATGAGCGCGAGCAGACCGAGGCGCTCTGCAAGGCGATCAACTTCGCCTACGCCACCCTGAAGGATCCGCTCAAACGCAAGCAGTACGATGACTCGATCCGCGCGAGCCAGGTGCAGCAGGAGATCATGAACCGCTACGTCGGCGGCATGGGTGGACCGGGCATGCCCCAGTACGATCCGTACGGCGCGAACCTGCGGCGCGAGGAAACCCCGATCGAGCGCGCCGAGCGGCGTCACGCCAACCGGGTCGCGATGCTCAGCCTTGTTCGCGCCGTGCTCGTCTTTCTCGTCGTGATCGTCGCGATCCTGGTCGTGGTGGCGGTGGTGTCGACGATCGGCGGCCTGCTGACCTGAACCCCCCGCTCGGCCGGCGCGTGTGCGGCTCCGGCGGAGCCAGGACGTTCGTCAGTTGCTCCAGCGACCGCAACAATACCTTGATGCCGCCACGGATGAACGGCTGGGCGGGATCGTTGGCGACGCTGTCGTCGAGATAGGCGACCTCCATCAGCAGCGCCAGCCGGTCGAGCAGGTCGACGGCCGCGATCACCGGCACCAGTCGCCGCTCGGCCGGTTGCAGCGGCGCGATCTCGCTGTAGGACCCGAGCACGGATTCGACGGCGGCCTCGCTCCACCCCGTGACGCGAACGCTGAGCTGGGCGAGGTCGATCACGGGCGATCCGGCCAGCGCTGAGGTCCATCCGGCAACGCCGCGCAACTGGGTTGGAAGCGACGGGGTATCCACCAGCAGGTCGGCCGGCCAGATATCGTTGTGGATCAGGACCGGATGGCTGGCGGCGATCTCGCCGGCGGCGTGGAGACGATCCCCGGCGATGGGTATCACCCGGTTGCCGCAACGCAGCCAGCGGCGCACCTCGACGAGGTTTTCGGCGTGGCTGCCGAGTCGCTTGCGGGCATCCTGCCAGCGTGCCTTCGCGGCAACGTGCAGCTCCAGCGCGCTCAGGTGGCCGGCGGCGTCGAGCTCTGGCCCCTCGCGGGTGGCGGCGTGCACATGGGCGAGCACCTTCGCCGTCTCGACGAGCATCTCGCCGGGATCGGTCGATTCGTGCAGCGGAATGGCAATCTCGCCGTGGCCGGGAACCGTGAAGCGACCGTGGCGGTTGAGCGGCAGGCCATCGATCGGGGCGCAGGCGTCGGCCAGGTGGCCGGCGATCATCACGACGGCGTCCGGCGCGCC
>CBFGRG010000461.1:0-3068 GCA_965651105.1 uncultured bacterium
ACCCACCCCGCGAGAACCCAGCCGCCGGCAATACCGATCACCGCCAGTGCCGCCAGGATGAGCCCGGATGCGCCAACAACAGCATTGAGGATCGCCCCGCGGGACAGGACAATGTCTCCGGCTCCGCCGGGGTTGGCCGCCGTTAGCGGATAGTTCGGTATGTAGCGCAGGACGACATACACGCCGAACAGCACGGCGAAACCCGCGGCGACAAGAAACGCGGCATAACTCACGGCCAGGCGCAGGCGGGCGCTCACCCCGGCACGACGGCCCATCACCAGCAGGGCCAGGATGATTCCGACCGCGACAACGAGAGCATTGAGGACCACCGGGCGTGACGCGATGAAGATCCCGGTCTCGCCCGGAATCCTCGTCGTCAGCAGCGCGTTCAGGACGTAGCGCAGGGCAACATACACGCCGAGCAGCGTGGCCACGCCCGCACCAAGGAGGAATAGAGAGTCCCTCAGCCGGCGCGAATCCATCAGGGCCTGACGGCGCGAGACGGCTGGCTGCGGCTTCACGAGATGGTTCCAGGCACTGCGAGTCGATAGCCTGCGCCGGGAACAGTCCTGATGAGACCCGGCTCTCCGAGTGCCTTGCGAAGCGTCGACATGGTGACCCGTGGGGCGCTGGTCATCGGATCAGAGTTCTCGTCCCAGGCCTTCTCCAGGAGCGTCTCCGCGCTGACCACGCCGCCGTTGGCGCGCATCAGGAGCTCCAGCACAGCGAACTGCTTTCGGGTCAGCTTCAGGTACCGCCCCGCGCGATACACCTCCCGACGGAATGGATCGAGACGCAAGTCAGCGAACTCGAGAATCGGTTCCATCGCGGCCGGCGGGCGCCGCGCCAGGGCTCGCAGGCGAACGACAAGCTCCTCGAAGGCGAACGGCTTGGTGAGGTAGTCGTCGGCTCCGAGGGCAAATCCCTCGACCTTGTCCTTGAGCCTGGTCGCCGCGGTCAGCATGAGCACCCTGACCGTCGGGTAGTCCCGGGCCGAGATCCGCGACACCTCGTCTCCCGGCACTCCCGGAAGATCCCGGTCGAGGATGATGATGTCGTAGTCATGAGTCGCCAGCTGATCCAGGGCTGTGTCTCCGTCGAGCGCGATATCGGCGGCGATGGCTTCATGCCGAAGTCCGGCCTGGATCGCTTCCGCGAGAAACTGCTCATCCTCAACGATCAGTACACGCACGTTGCTGCTCCTGTGCCAATCCTCGTATCGAGCAATTCTAGGCCGGCTGCATGTTGCAAAAGTGTTTGGCGATTTGCAAACGCCAGCGAAACATGCGCATCGGTACGGTGGAAACCAATCACCAGGCAATCGGTGCTGGTGTCTACGCGAAAGGTTTCCAATGGTAATGCCCACATCTCGAATAGTTGGGGGGTTCACGCTCCTGGTTGCGTTCGTGCTTGCCCTCGCATCGTATGCGATCGGCGCAGGTTGGGTTCACCCGAATCTCTCGAACGACTCGAATGCCAGTGACAGCCCCGACAGAACCATCAACGGTGCCAGCTTCGACATCTCCTCCCAGCCTCCCGCGACGGAGTCCATCATCACGCGTCGACCCGCGAGAGCAGAAAATAGACGCGTCGCCGATGGCCCGATTGGCATCGAAGACGGGTACATCCCGGATGGCGACGTGCTGTCGCCCTGGGACACAGACCATCCCGCCGTCATGAACCTTGACCCTGACCTGCTCCACGCCGTCCAGCGGGCCGCGGTCGATGCGGAAGCCGAGGGCATCGTGCTGGTCATCAATTCGGGATGGAGGAGTGAGCGCTATCAACAGACGCTGCTTGACGAGGCCGTGGTGACCTACGGCAGCGAGGAAGAGGCTCGCAAATGGGTGAACTCCCCTGACGCATCGACGCATGTCACAGGTGATGGGGTCGATATCGGGTACACGGATGCCGACTACTGGCTCATCGAGCACGGGAACGCGTACGGCCTTTGCCAAACGTACGAGAATGAAATCTGGCACTTCGAGCTTGCCGTCGAACCCGGGGAAACGTGTCCACCGCCATTGCGCGACGCGACCGACAGCGTCCCGGAGAACACATCTTCCGAGGCGGGATCTGTCTCGACGGGCGGGTAAACGGCATCGTGGGTGTCACCATCGGTGAGCTCGTCGTCGAGGTGCAGACGATCCTGAGCCCGGCATCGGAGCCGGCGACGGGCTCCACCTGAGGACCTTCCCTCGCGCTGGCCCCCGCCTTCCACGCCGGGAGGCAACCAATCAACACCACGTCCAGTAATTGGGGGAGCAGTCGTCACCGGCTGCCGTCATTGCGGACGCCCCAACCGCTCGAGTCGGGCTAGCTCCCCACGAGGACGTTGGCGAACACCTGCCATGCCAGCAGGCTCTTCGCGACCAGGCTGATCAGGATGTACGCCTTCTCCCCGAAGACGTAGCTGCGCCATGGGCCGACCCGCTTGTACTGAAGCACCATGTTGACCGCGAAGGAGTTGAACAGCAGGAAGAGCGACACGATGATGGCGTAGACGAAGGTCGGCGGTCCGGCGCCGCGATCCTCGGACGACGCCACCTGGAGCGCGATGATCGCCCACGGCACCGCCCCGGCGAAACAGCCGTAGATGAACGGCATCCAGTTCACCCGCTCGTCGCTGGGCCGGGTGAATACCTCCTGCATCAGGCCGAAAAAGATCATGCAGGCGTTCACGCCCGCGATTGCGATCAGCGCACCGATATCGGAGACGCCGGTGATCATCGCGATCAGCACGATCATCAACGAGGCGCTCACCGAATACTCGATCCAGCGCGCATCGTTGCGCTCGTTGGCGATCATGCCGCTGTACCAGCGATTGACACCCGGCGCGGCCATTAGCAGATGATCGAGCGCCGCGAGAAACAGGAAGGCAGCAACCGCCGGGCCGAGCAGCACATCGAACCACGCCTCCTGCTCCGGCATGGTGCCCGGCTGGCCGGTCAGGAACGTTCGCGTCACCGGCAGGGAGAAATCGTTGCTCAGGATGAGCATCGCGATCCCCTGCGCGAGGTGCGCCAACCCGATCACGGCGTTGAACAGCCGCAGCCTGGACGTATCGG
>CBFGRG010000462.1:0-3067 GCA_965651105.1 uncultured bacterium
AGGCGACATTGCCCGCTGCGTATCGTGGCGGTATCGAAGCCCGGATGCACGGGCAAGTCGCCGCTACGGGTCGACTCGGATCGGACGGTCTCAGGAGGTCCCCGGGTCGGAGTTGCGCGAACGCGAGGTCAACAGCAGCGACGGGATCGCCGAGAGCAACACGAGCGCGAGCGCCGGCGCCGCGGCACGGCCGTACGATCCGGTGGTGGTGTACTGCCAAAGCTCAGTGGCCAGCGTGTCGAAACCGATCGGCGCAAGGATCAGCGTGATCGGCAGGTCCTTCATCGCCGTCAGCATCACCAGCGCGGCTCCGGTCAGCACCCCCGGCCGCGCCAGCGGATAGGTGATTCTCGCCAGCGTCTTCATCGCGGACGAGCCAAGCGAGCGGGACGCCTCCTCCAGCCGGGGGTTGACCTGGAGCAGGGAGAGCCGCTGCGCGCCGACCGCCTGCGGCAGGAAACGCACGGCATAGGCGATCACGAGGAGGGCCAGCGTCTGATACATCCACGGCACGTGGTTGGCGCCGAAGTAAACGAAGGCGAGCGCGATCACGATGCCCGGCAGGGCGTACCCGAGATAGGACATCCCGGCGGCGAGCTGGGGAATCGCGCCACGGTAGCGAGCCGCGAGGATGGCGACCGGCAGCGCCGCCGCTGTGGTGACCACCGCCGCCAACCCGCCCGCGACGAAGCTGTTGCCGATCAGCGCCGGCAAGCGGCCGAGCCCCTCGCCGCCGGAGACACCCTGCACCATCCACCAGACGAGGACGAACAGCGGCACGCCAAGGGCAAGGAAGGCAACCAGGCCGCAAAACGCCAGTGCCGGAGCGGTCCACCGGCCGAGCGCGATCGTCGGCGCCGCACGTCGGGTGCCGCTCCCAACGGAGTGATACCGCGCGCGACCTCGCACCCACCCCTCGGCGATCACCAGCAACGTCGCGAACAGCACGAGCAGCACGCCCAGCGCGGCGGCGCCGCTGCGGTCGAAGCTCGAGCGGTACTGGACGTAGATCGCACGGGTGAAGACGTCGTAGCGCAGCAGCGTGACGACGCCGAAATCCGAGATCGTGTAGAGAGCCGAAAGCAGCCCCCCGGCCGCGATCGCCGGGCGCAGCTGCGGCAGGATGCAGGAGAAGAACGTCCGCCAGCGGCCATGCCCGAGGCAGCGGGATGCGTCCTCCAGGGAGGGGTCGAGTCCCTGCAGCGCGGCGCGAACGCTCATGTAGATGTATGGATAGGTGAACAGGGTGAGAACGATCCAGGCGCCGGTGAAGCCATAGAGCGACGGCAACCGCTCAACGCCAAACGGGCCCTCGAGCCACCCTTGCACCAGGCCGCGCGGCCCGAATGCCGCGACCACCACCAGCGCCCCGACGTATGACGGAATCACCAGCGGCAGCCCGGCAACCACGGTCAGGAACCGGCGGAAGGGAATGTCGGTTCGGGTTGTGATCCAGGCGAGCGGAATCGCGATCGCCGATCCGGCGGCCACCACGGCGGCGCAGAGCAGGACGCTGTTGCGCATCACCATCACGGTGCGATCACGGAAGACGATGTTGAGAATGCCGGCATCGGACTCCGACGCCCGCATGACGAGATAGATGAGCGGCAACACCATCACGGCCGCGACCGCGATGACCGGGATCACCAGCCCTGCAGATGGTTGACCAGCCCGTCGCCGGAGGATACGGGCTGGGCGGCGAGCGGGGAACGGGCTCGCGCCTTGAAGATGGTCGGTCGTCTGTGTCGCCACGGATTCTTCCGTTTTCGAATCAGGACCGGGACGGGTCCACTCCCCGCCCCGGCCTCATCGCTACAATGCGCCTGCCTCGGCGAGTAGCTCGAGGGTGCCCTGCAGGTCGTCGAGGTCGGAGAGGTCGATGTCGGGGCTGGCGACCTCGTCGAGCGGTCGCAGCTCGGGCGCGGCCGCCACACCCTCGATCAGTGGATACTCGAAGGTCGTCTCGGCGAAGTAGGTCTGGATGTCGGGCGTCAGGAAGGCGTCGACGATCGCCTGCGCCTGCTCCTGATCCGGACCGTTGGCGAGCACGCCAACGCCGGCCACATTGACGAGCGAGCCGGGATCGCCGCCGTCGAAGAAGTGGTTCGTGATCGGCAGCTCGGTGTTGTCTTCCTTCTGCACCTCGTAGAGATAGTAGTGGTTAACGAGCCCGACCGGGATCTCCCCGGCGCCGACCGCGCGGGTAATCGCGCCATTACTCTCGAAGGTCACTGCGCCGTTCGCGATCATGTCCTCCAGCCACTGCCGAGCGGCGTCATCGCCCTCCAGCACCCGGAACGCGGTGATGAAGGACTGGAACGAGCCGTTCTCCGGCGCCCAGCCGACCTGGCCGTTCCACTCTTCGCCGGTAAGGTCGTTGACGGACGCGGGAAGCTGGTCCTCCGTCACCATGTCGGTGTTGTAGACGAGCACACGGGCGCGACCGGAAATACCGACCCAGAGACCGTCCGGCGAGCGAAAGCGCTCGTCGACGCGATCGAGAATGTCCTCGGGAAGCGGCGCCAGCAATCCCTCGCTCGCGAGCTGGCCGAGCGCGCCGGCATCCTGCGCGATGTAGAGGCTGGCGGGGGTATTCTCACCCTCTTCCAGCAGCATCGCGGCCATCTCTGCGGTCGAGCCGTACCGAACCTCGGCGGACACGCCGGTGAGCTCACCTGCCAGGTCGATCGCCGGGCCGATCAGCTCCTCATTGCGGCCGGAATAGACCGTCACGCTGCCGCCGACCTGAGCCACCACGGGCGATGCCCCGGGTGTGCCCTGCGCGCTCGCGACGCGAATGCCGCTGCCAATCCCGGCAATACCAACGGCACCGAAAGCGCCAGCACGGAGGACCTGGCGACGCGTTCGAACCTGAACGTTCTCGTTGCGCATATGCTCTCCCGTCGGGTTCACCCGACCCGATTGCCGGGCGTGCGATCAATTCCGACCCAACCAGTCGGCTTTGCCAGCATAGAGAGTCGAGCGCGCCCCCGTCAAGTGCTAAGCGACGGTCAATCACGACGAATCGCCTGCGAGTGGCCGAAACAGGGCCCATAGGGCTATCTGC
>CBFGRG010000463.1:0-3053 GCA_965651105.1 uncultured bacterium
CAACGCAACGCCGGCACAGGGGTAGGTTCAACCGGTGGCTGTCCTGGCGGCCGGCTCGGGACCGGGGCGGCCGGGTCGATCACCTGGGCGAGCCGGTAGAGCGCGCTTCCAACCGCGAGCCGCGCCCGCTTCGTCGCCGCCAGGCGCCCCGGGCGGGCAACCGGGTGTTCCGGCTGGGGCTCGTCGGCGTATTCGAACTGTCGCTTCATTCCGTTTTCGACCTGCTGGATGCCGATGAGATAAAAGAAGTCCATGATGTGGTACCTCGCTGGTGGTCTTTTGCAGACGACATGAAATGTCGTCACTCTTCGCTCCGCTCGGAGTGACGAAGCGGTGGGGCGCGTTGGTTTGCTCCAACCAAACCAACGCGAATAGTGCGAACGAAAAGATGGGGACCCGAGTGTCGAGCCGGGATCGGTCAGGCATCGGCGAGCCTGACCCTCGACCCCGTGGGGGATCGAGCGGTATGCCCCGGCTCTTGGGGAAGGCGGAAATCGTCGTCAGGCGCTCGAGCGGCCGGCAGCCTGGCCGTTGACCGCGCGCGGGCGGGTGGTCTCCTCGACCATGGCCCGGTACGCCTCGATCTTGTGGTCGATCCGCTCCAGGTACCCGGCGATCTCGCGCTGGCGCTCCTGCACGTCGCGCTGATGCTGCTCCAGCAGGGCCTGGCGCTTCTCGCCGGTCGGGTCCCCCTCGCGCTGCCATGCGGCGAATTGCTGCATGGCGCGGATGGGCATGCCCGTCTGCCGGAGGCAGGTCAACAGCTCGATCCAGCCGAGATCCTCGCGTCGATATCGCCGGTGACCGCTTGCGTTCCGCTGGATCGGCTCGAGCAGCTCGATGCGCTCGTAGTAGCGCAGTGTGTGCTCGCCGATCCCGGTAACCTCCGCGGCTTCCCGTATGGTCAGTGCATCGTTCCTGGCCATGTCATCACTCTAGACGTTTGAGCGCGCTCAAAGTCAAGCGCTGGCGATAACCTGTGGGTGCTATTCGATAGATGGCGGCCTCACGGGCGCGGTGGTCCCTGGCTGATGCGGTCCTGAAGCTGCTCGGCCGGACCGTCTCCCACCCCATCCTGGATCCACCAGGTCGCGCCCGCCTCTTCGTAGGCGGCGAGGGACGCCCGATCCCGGATGGCGTTCGGCGCGCTGACGGCAATGTCCATGGAGCCTCCCCCGGTGCGGTGCTCCGCCATGTACGCGACCATCGCACGGACATCGTCCGGCTCCAGCGGCGCGTCTCTCCCGATCGGGAAGACACCGTCCCACCGCGCGGCGCGACGGAAGGGGCGCTTGTTGGGCCAGAGTCCCGCCACCCAGACCGGGATGCGAGGCGATTGCGCCGGGGTTGGCATGAAGCGCGCATCCCGGATCGTGTAGTGCTCGCCCTCGTACGAGAACGTCTCGCCGGACCACAACCCGGTCAGCACATCGAGTGCTTCGTCGAGCATGGCGCCATGCCTGCGGGCATCGGGATCCTCGCCGAACGCGCTGTACTCGCGCCACCCGTCACCGCCGATGCCCGCGCCGAAAATCAGCCGGCCGCCCGAGAGATGGTCGAGCGAGACCGTCTCCCGCGCCACCTGCCAGGGACGCCGGCGTGGGAGCGGCGTGACCATCGCGCCGAGCCGGACTCGCTGGGTGGAGATCGCGATCGCGGCCATCGCCACCCACGGGTCGACGAACGGGGCGTCGGGTTGCTCGGAGAGCACATGGTCCCAGAGGAAGAAGCCGTCCCAGCCGGCGGATTCCGCGGTCGCCGCAAGCTCGGCGAGCGTTTCGACATCGGCGTGTGGGCCGAAGTTCGGCAGGTTCAACGCGAATTTCATGGTGATCCTCACTGATCCGTAACAATGGCGAAGACTGGCACTCCGTGAGGCGCGCGCCCCCGCTGCCCTGCCAGATGTTTACCACCGTTCCCGATGGAGCACCTCTTCGAGCCTGCGGTGACCGCGCTTCAGGGAGCCTGATTTCGTGTCCGGCGCGGGGTGCCCGATCATCGTCACCCCGATCGGCAGCCAGTCGTCCGGGATACCGAGCAGCTCATTCAGCTTGTGGGGCGCATGCACCCCCACAAATGCGCTGCCAAGCCCCTCGTTCACTGCCGCCAGCAGCACCAGCATCATCGATGCACCCGCGTCGGTGTGCCAATAGGGGATCGGCCAGTCGATCTCGTCCTCGCCCTCCGACTTCTTGTCAGGCTCGTTGTAGCGCTCATGGTAGACCCGCTCGCTGGTGCAGATCACGATCTGGACCGGTGCGCCGGAGATGAACGGGTCGAACCCGGCTTCGACATACCCCGCCTCGCCGGCGATCTCGCCGATCGCCTTTCGCGTCTCGGGGTCGGTCACGACGACGTAGCTGACGCCCTGGCTGAACCCCGCGCTCGGCGCCCGCTGCCCGGCCGCGACGATCCGCTCGATCACCTCGTCATCCACCGGCTCATCGGTGAAGTTGCGCACCATCCGCCGCTTTCGAATCACGTCGGTGAAATCCATGCCTGCTTCCGTTCTCTGCTGGGCTCGGCTTTTGTATGTCAGGGAGCATACGGGACAAACGGTCCGACGGTGTCGAATTCATGGGACGATCGTGACACGAAACGGCCGCATTTCCCCGTACGATGGAAGTATGGCGACGGATACGATTCCGCGCCGTCAAGTGTCGGGACCTGATCGCTATACGATTCGAAACGACGGAGTTTCGAGATGACCATGACCCAATCCTGGACCGAACAGGTGCTCGCTTCCACCACCGACGAAGTCAAGCCGGTCGTCAGGGACAGGGCCGCCATCAGGGCCGGCCAGACCATGCTCTACCCCTCGGCTCGGCTGGTCGACGAGTACATCCGCGCCATCCCCGAGGGTGAGTGCCGCGACATCGCGACCCTCCGGCGCGACCTCGCGGCCCGGCGCGGCGCCTTCGCCACCTGCCTGCCAACGCTCCGGGATCGCCTTCTGGCGATCGCCGAGGCTGCCTTCGACGAGCTCGACGATGGCGCCCTGCTGCAAGAGGTCACCCCGGTCTGGCGCGTGCATGTCGAGCACAGCGACGTCC
>CBFGRG010000464.1:0-3051 GCA_965651105.1 uncultured bacterium
AACGTGCATGATCATGGCAAGTCAGATGGATGCCGCGGGTCGCCGGCGCTGGCACGATGCGGGAGGCAATCCGCCGCCCGCGACCGGTATGAGCCTACGACTTCCCGCCGCGGATGCGGGGCCAGCGGCGCAGACGACGCCGGCGCCTGCGCTGCTGCACCTCGGCATCCGGATCCCGGTTCGTCCGGCCCAGCGCCGAGCTGATGATATCGCCCACGCCGCGGTCGCCGGTCATGATCTCGGCGTAGTCCTCCGCCGACTCCACCGGCCCGATATCGTGCCCGGCCTCTTCGCCCAGCTCCGCCCGGTGCTTCATCACCCAGAGGTAGATGTCCGCCTCGGTCAGCCGCGGGAAGGCATCCAGCACGCCCCGGTCGCGCACGACCCGCACGATCGGCATGTAGATGTAGGTGTACCAGTCCTTGACCGCCTCGTGGACCGTCGCCTCCCGGTGCCAGATCCACGACAGCCAGTCGCGATGTCCCTGGATGTGCTCCCAGATCACGTCATAGCGGCCGAGCGCCGTCGGGCGAATGTCGTGGTCGGGCTCGAGGATGTCGAGATCGGTGCGCCGGAGGAACTCGGCGTACTCCGCCTGCAGCAGCAGCTCCTGGGGCGACATCGACGAGTCCAGCGGCACGCGGACATGCCCCTCGATCACCTCGGCGTCGATGAACTCGACCCCGCGGTCACGCGCGACGGAGACGCGATGATTGCCGTCCTTGACGAAGTAGATGTCGCCGACCTTGTACAGCTGGATTGGGGGCAGCCGGACATCCTCGTAGTAGGCGCGGTCGATGCGCGTCCACCGGCCCCGCGTCGCCTTCTTGCGGGGCAGGAAGGTGCGGTCGAAATCGCGGAAACGGTCCATGCTGCCGACGATCTGGCTGACCGGAACCTCCTGCATGCCGCGATAGCTTTCGGATTCCGGACTGAGCCGCCGGCGAACCTCGTGGAAGGGGATGAGGTCGTTGGTGCGTCCGCTGACGGCCGAGATGATGTCGTTCCTGAAGGCTTTCTGGCGCGCTCGCTCGAAGTCGCTGCGAATCTGGTCTTCCATCATGGCTGGTGCTCCACTTCCGGCGCGGTGTGGTCGGCCGCGGGGGTGTCGGTCGTCCTCGATTCGGGGTGCTCCAGCGCGTCGAAGGCGAGCTCGAGGCGCTGGTAGGGGAAGACGTTGATGACATCCGTGTCGAGGAAACGGGCCGTGTTGGGTTGTGATCGGTCGTAGAGATGCACGTGGCCGTGAAGCTGGTAGCGCGGGCGGAACCAGCGCAGGAATCGACGCATGGCCCTGAAGCCGCGATGGGCGATATCCTCCCGGTCGTTGACATGGCGGGGCGGCGAGTGGGTGACGAGCAGGTCGAGCGCACGGCCATGCCGGAGCTGGTTCCACAGCAGCTTCGGTGCCATCTTCAGGATCATCCATGTCATCTGGCGCTCGGTGTACTGGACCGGCTCATGCTCGGAGTAGCGAACCGAGCCGGGCAGACCGGCCATGATCAGCCCGCTGCCGGGATCACGGACAACCTTGCCGCCGAGGTCGATCGCGCCTTCGGGATGCCGCGGGTTGCCGCGCTCGCCGGCGCGCGTGAGCTCCTCGGCATGGTTGCCGAGCACATAGTAGACAGGACGCATGAGCGCGTCGGAGAGGAACTCGATGTAGCTCGCGGGCAGGTCGCCGCACCCGATCACTATGTCGACATCGCCCATGCGCTCCTTGATGGTGGCGCTGTAGATGCGCTGATCGACTTCGTCGGAAACGGCGAGGATGCGGAGCTTCATGCGAGGCGTATCCCGGAAGTGGCGTGCGTGGAATTCGAGCGGCCGCGCGGATCGGTCGCTATTGTCAAGCATACCCCGTGTCCCTGCGGCATCATCGGCGCTGGGTAGCCCGGGGTTCCATGATGGTGACAAATGGGCGGGCGGCTACGTCACCTCGATGCCTGAGACTTCGAGATGGGCGACGCTGTTCCACTCAATCACCGTCGACTCGCCGTCCGCGGCGATCGCGATCTCGCTGATCGACAGGTTGTTGAACGGATCCTCCGGCCAGACGTTGTTCGGCAGCTCCTGCAGCCGGGCTGCGATCCACGCCAGCGCCCCACCGTGTGATACCGCCGCTACGGTGTCGTTGGACCCAACGTGCTCGTTGACGATATGGTCCCACGCCGCGAAGACGCGATCGCGAAAGATGTGGCCGTTTTCCCCGCCCTCCCACAGATAATCCATGCGGCTTGTGGGGTCCATCAGCTGCTCGATGTGTTCGGGGTGGCGCTCGGCCCAAACCGTGAACGGCGTGCCGGCGGCGATGCCGATGTTGAGCTCGGCCAGGCCCGGCTCGATCATCGGCTCGTGCCGAATCGCCTCGCCGATGATCGTCGCCGTCTCGAACGCTCGCTCCAGCGGGCTGGCGTAGAGATGCGTGATCGCCCGATGGCGCGCCAGCCAGTCGGCGGTGGCGCGCGCTTGCCGGCGACCGAGATCGGTGAGCGGGTCGTCGTCGCCCTGAAGGTGATTCTCGATGTTGCCGCGGGTCTGCCCGTGGCGGATCAGCAACAGTTGCATCGGGTCTCCTGCACACCGCACGCGCGGTCAGTCGTCGAGTCGTTCGTTCAGCATTTTGCACAGCAACGCCGCGCTGTTGCGCTCGGTGTCACGGGCGGCGTAGATCAGGGTGATATCGCCGGCGCGGGCGGCCTCGAGCAGCGGCTTCCAGGCAGCCTCGTTGGCGACCAGCTCGGCGCGATAGCGCTCCTGGAATTCCGGCCATTTGTCCGGATCGTGCCCGTACCACTTCCGGAGCTCCGCGGACGGCGCGGCGTCCTTCAGCCACGATTCGATGTTGAGATCGGCCTTGCGCACCCCGCGCGGCCACAACCGCTCGACCAGGAAGCGACGCCCGTCATCCGGTGTGGCGTCCTCGTAGGCGCGCTTGATCCTGATCATCGCAGTGTGCTCCGTCGCGTTGCCAGGCGGGCGGCGGCCCGGTCTCTCCGATATCTACTGTATCCGAAACGACGCCAAACGGACCGGACATGTGTCCAGATC
>CBFGRG010000465.1:0-3044 GCA_965651105.1 uncultured bacterium
TGGCACGACTGGGTTTTTTATCCGGTTCCGTTTGTGCAGGGCGCGCGGCGGTACGCGCACCGGTCATCCCGAAATGTTGTGAACCTCGAGGAAAATCGATGGGCGTGACCGGCGATGCGGGTTGGCGCCGACGATGACGATACGATCGTCCCGGATGGCCAGCTCCTGCCGGACAACTTCGCGGTCGACCTGATCGACAAGCGCATCAATGGTCGATTCGAGCGGGATGACGATCGGCACCACGCCATGCCACAGCGACAGCCGCCGACCAACCGTCGCGTCTTCCGTGAAGGCGATGATCGGCGAGCGAGGACGCTCCAGCGAGACGCTCTGCGCGGTGGCGCCGCTTCGCGTGAGGACCGCAACCGCGCAGGCGCGCAGATCGTCGGCCAGCGCGCGGGCAGCGTGGCCGATCGCCCGCGCCTCGGTCTGGTTTTCGTAGTTGCGGATTCCCGCGCGCTGAAGCTCCCACGCGGTACCGACGCGGTCGCGCTCGACGGTGCGGGCGATGCTGGCCATCGTCCTCACCGCCTCGACCGGATAGCTCCCAACTGCTGTCTCGCCCGAGAGCATCACCGCGTCGGTGCCGTCCAGGATCGCGTTGGCGACATCGGACGATTCGGCGCGGGTGGGAACCGAATGCTCCATCATCGACTCCAGCATCTGGGTGGCGGTGATCACGGGTTTTCCGACCATGTTCGCCTGTCGGATGATCATTTTCTGGATCAGCGGCACTTCCTCGGGGGGCATCTCGACGCCAAGATCGCCCCGGGCAACCATGACGCCATCGGCCGCATCGATGATCGTCTCGAGGTGTTGCACCGCCTGTGGCTTCTCGATCTTGGCGATCAACGGCTGATCCCGGCCTCGCTCGCGGATGATCCCGCGTGCCTCATCGAGGTCTTCGGCACGTCGGACGAAGCTGAGCGCCACGAGGTCGACGCCGAGCGCGAGGCCAAACGCGAGGTCTTCGCGATCCTTTTCGGTCAGGGCGGGCTCGGTCACGTCCGTTTGCGGAAGGTTGATGCCCTTGCGGGGGGACAGCTCGCCGCCCTGGATCACGTGCATGCTGACGATGTCGCCGTGGTCGGTATCGTGTTCAATCTCGGTTACCACGAAGCGCAGCTTGCCGTCGTCGATCAACACGGGATCGCCCGGACTGAGATCGAGCCCGAAGCGCTCGTAGGACGTCGACACCATCTCGGCGGTACCGGCGATGTCTCGGGTGCAAATCCGGAACGTGTGACCCTCTTGCAACACGACAGGGGCATCACCGGCAAGGTCGCCGATGCGGAGTTTCGGCCCCTGGAGATCCTGGAGGATGCCGATCGCGCGGCCCTTCTCTTCGGAAATGCGGCGGATGGATCGATACGTCGTCTCGTGGGTGGCGTGGTCACCGTGCGAGAAATTCATCCGGAAAACGGAGACGCCGGCATCGATCAGCGCGCCGATGGTCTCGGGCGTGCTTGAAGCCGGGCCGATGGTGGCGACGATCTTGGTGCGCGCCAGGGCTTTCATGTCTCTCTCCTCGGTGCGACGCCGGACGTGATGTGTTGACACAGCATACTTCGCTTGCAAGAGCGAGGCCGCCTGTATAGTGATGGTGCGCAGATCGCGTCAGCGATGATGGTCGAAGAGGTTGGGAGGTGACCATGACGAAAGGCGCCGTCCAGAACGAACGCAAGTCCGGCAGCAGCGAGAAGCGCCGCAAGCATCGCGATGCGGATACCTTCGAGGCGTTCCTGGTATCCCGCCCCGCGCTCACTCCCGATCGCTATATCAACCGGGAGCTGAGCTGGCTCGAATTCAACCGGCGGGTGCTGGAGGAAGCGCAGGAGTCGGATTCGCCACTGCTTGTCCGCACGAAGTTCGCGGCGATTTTCGCCTCCAACCTCGATGAGTTTTTCATGATTCGCGTGGCCGGGGTGAAGCGCAAGGTGATGGCCGGCATCGGCGAGCCCGGCACGGATGGCCGTTCGCCCATCCAGGTATTGCGTGAGATCCAGCGCGTATCGCAGGACCAGCTGGCCGCCCAGGGTCGGTTGGTGTCGCAAGGCCTGATCCCCGAGCTGCGCGAGGCAGGCGTGGTGATCGAGTCGTTCGGAGACCTGAGCCGGCAGGAGCAGGAGGCGCTCGGGCTGGTGTTCGAGCAGGAAATATTCCCGGTGCTGACACCGCAGGCGGTCGACCGGGGACGGCGCTTCCCACACGTCTCAAACGACAGCCTGAACCTCATCGTGGTGCTGAAGGGCGAGGATGGCGCCCGCTTCGCGCGCGTGAAGGTGCCAGCGCCGCTGCCGCGGTTCGTGCCGGTGCCAGCGTCGGGCACCGAGGCCGACACCGGTAACGTGCTGGTCGAAGGTCATGCCGCGTCGCGTTTCACCTGGATCGAAGACATCATTGCCGCGCACCTGGAGCGGTTGTTTCCCGGCAGCGACATCATCGCGTCGTACCCGTTTCACCTGCTTCGCGACTCCGATGTCGAGCCAGATGAGGACGATGACGACCACGACGACCTGATGGAAATCATGCGGGAGACACTCTCGCAGCGCCCGTTCGGGACCACCGTGCGGCTCGATATCGATACGTCCATGCCGGCGGAGGTGCGCGACTGGCTGATGGAACAGGTCCACGCGGATAGGTCGGACCTGTATGTGATCGATGGGCCGTTGCAGCTGGAGGACCTGTTCGAGCTGCAGCAGATCGACCGGCCCGATCTGGACGAGCCGACATTCACGCCGGCTCCCGTGTTTCCCGTATTGCGAGAAACGGGAGGCGATACCGCTGAGGCGAGCGCGGATGTGTTTCGGCTGATCCGCGAGAACGACATCCTGCTGCATCATCCGTACCAGTCGTTCAACGCGGTGGTGGACTTCATCCGCGCGGCATCGGTCGATCCCGACGTGGTCGCGATCAAGCAGACGCTCTACCGAATCGGCAAGGATTCGCCGCTGATCCCGGCGCTGATCACCGCCCGCGACGAGGACACCCAGGTCGCCGTGCTGGTCGAGCTGAAGGCGCGCTTCGACGAGGAGAACAATATC
>CBFGRG010000466.1:0-3041 GCA_965651105.1 uncultured bacterium
CCCAGCGCCCGTCGCGCCGCCCCGGTGGCGGCGTGCGCTGGAGGTTCATGGCAGCGGACCCGGGTCGAAGGATCTCCCGGATCGGCCGGCCCGCAGGGCCATGACGATCCGGTCCGTTGGGCGGAGGAGCCCTATTCCCACTCGGTGCTGCCGACAAAGACGGTGTCACCGGTCGCGAGGGCACCATCGACCGCCGCATCGGCGATCGCCTCGGCGAACTCCTCAACGGTCGGCAAGCCACCCGCCTCGTCGCGGCGCGCATCGATCAACCCTGGCGCCTGCCGCTCCATCAACCTGGGCGTGATCGATCCCTCGATCAGGTCACCGCTGACGACGACCAGCGAAATCCCCTTCGCCTCGAGCTCCGGGATACGCTCGCGCAGCGCCGTCTCCCCCGCCCGCTTGCTCGCCGCGACCGGCTCGTAGGCCGGGTAGACCGGCTTCTGCCCGTGAAAGTGCGCGAGGTGGCTGGTGACAAAGACGACCCGGCTCCTCTCATTCAGCAGCGGCAACGCGAGATCGAGCGCGCGGGTTTGCGCGAGCAGGTTGACCTGCATCGCATAGTCCTCGGCCATGCCCTTTTCGAGCCCGCCGCTGGCGTTGAGCACCAGCAGGTCGAGATGACCGGGCTCGCGAGCGACCTGCTCGAACATCGCCGCCGTTTGGTCCGCGTCGGTGAGATCGGCCTGCGCGATCCAGCCCTTCCGGCCGGCAGCCTCGACCTCGGCAACGACCGCCTCGGCGCGCCTTGCCTTGTTGCGGTAGTTGACGACCACGTCATAGCCGCGCACCGCGAGAAATCGGGCAGTCGCCGCACCCACACCGCGCGATGCACCGGTCACCAGCGCTGCCCTGATTCCGGAATCGCTCATTGCTCAACCTCCCCCGCGCTGCCGGCACAGCAGGCCGAAATCGGCCTGACCGCCACGTCGTTCCAGCAGGAACAATGCAACAATGTGTCGCGCACCGTCCACACGGCATAGAGGCAGCCCGACGCCATCAGGGCCAGTCGTCGACCTCGCCCAGCGGCACCTGGCGGGTCATCTCCAGCCACGCCCAATCAGGCAAGTTTGTCGTCCGGGGCCACCCCTCCATAACCAGCAGGTATGGGTGATACGCACGCTTCGGCCGGCGCATGGGGCACGCGTTTCCCCTCCCCCGGCTGGCGATCCGCCCCGGGCGACATTGCCATAGTTGATTTGCGATCAGTGATCCGCCCATAGTGTAAACGATCCGGCGAAATCGTGCCGGAAGCCTGCCTGACCGCCTGTCAGGAGCAAACTGGGAGATGTGATGATTCGCGCGGTATTGTGCGACCTCGACGGAGTGATTCGCGACTGGACCGATCAGGACGACGCCGGCATCGAGCGCCAGTTCGGGCTGCCGCCGGGAGAATTGAAGGGCATCGCCTTCGACCCTGAGCTCCTGCGCTCCGCCATCACCGGCGAGATCAGCGATCAGGAGTGGCGCGAACAGATCGTCGATCGACTGCGGGAGCGCCACCCGGGTGTCGACGCCGGCGGTGCGGTTGCGGCGTGGTCCGAGCCGGCCGGCACAATCGATGAGGAGACATTGGACCTGGTGCAACAGGTGAGAAAGCGGGCGCCGGTCACCCTGGTCACCAACGCCACGTCGCGACTCGACCACGATCTCGCCCGGCTGGGCGTGAGCGACGCATTCGACCACATTGTCAACTCGTCCGTTGTCGGTGCGGCGAAACCTGACCGGGCAATATTCGACCATGCGCTGGCGCTGGTCGGTGCGAACGCCGGGGAGACCCTCTACATCGACGATACCGAGCGGTACCACGGGCCGGCAGCCGGGCTTGGGCTGATATGTCACCACTTTCGAGGCACGGAAGGGCTGCGGGAGGCATTGACCACACACGGCCTGATTCCATGACGGATCGGACTACGAACACAAAAAGCCGCCTGCCACGGATGGCGACAGGCGGCGTACCTTCAAGCGTTCACAATGCTGTCGATGTGGGCGTTACGCCCCGAAACTGTCCGGCGGATCGAGAGCGGTCATACGCACCCTCCTGATACTCCGTGTGACTGACCCCACAGTAGCGATGTCGACTGCTGATGTCAATGACCGAACGAAGCTCCTGTGTGCCCGGTGCACCGTCAGGCCCATCTCGGCGCGATCCAAGGACAGCTCCGCCCGGGGTATCAGCTTGCAAAGCAAAAGCGGCCCGCCAGGAAACACATGGCGAGCCGCTTTTCTTCAATACCATTACAAGCGTACAACCAGCGAATCGTCATCAAACGGTCTGGTGGTCCGGCGGATCGAGAGCGGTCATCGCACCCTCCTGATTTCGCGAAAGCATGTACGTACACTACTGGACCAGCATCTTGATGTCAATGACCGTACAGTGCTAGTTGCGCATCCTCCCTGCGCCGGCAGTCGGACCGATCAGGAGGTGCGCTTTTCCGCGCCCACAGCCTCCAGCACATCGTCAACGTGGTCCTGCACATGGAGAAGTTCGTCCCACACCATCTCCGTCACAGACTTGCGTACGCCGCGCGGGCAGGTGATGGCGCACAGCATCGAGACGTCGTCCAGCGACCAGAGTGCCTCAAGAAAGCCATTGAGCGTGACGACCCAGTGGTAATCGACCTCGTTGTCGCTGCGTGACATCGACGCCTCAACAATTCGCTGGTTGAGAGCGTCCAGCGCGCCGCCGGTTACCGCCGTGTGGAGTCGAGAGGCTTCCCCCTCGATGTGCGCGTAGATCGCATCGGTGGCCGCATCGACCCAGAAGGCACAGTGCATCATCACATCACGAACGGTCCACAGCGGCTTGAGGTAGACCGGTCGCCAGAACTCGACCGCTTCTATCTCGTTGCGCAGGCCGCGCCAACACGCCTCGGCGGTCCGGCACAGATCCTCCCGCTCGCTCTCCATCGCCTCATCGTTCCCGCGATGCTCGACGGCCGCGCACGCCTGACGCGGTCGTCATCCGGATGCCCGCCTCGGCGCTTCGCGGGCCAGCCGGCCGACAGCGGCGTCGAGAGTGGAGGCGAACTTCGAGCGGT
>CBFGRG010000467.1:0-3024 GCA_965651105.1 uncultured bacterium
CGTCCGCCCGGTGGTCGCGCAGCGACCACATCCGGATGGCGTATCGGCTGGGAGGAGGCAAGCTCCTCCCCTACGACTGTTGCCGCCTGACAGCGGCCGGGCGAACAACTGCTTCGGAGGTCCGGCCCTACGGAACGATTCGATCGCAAGAGCCCGAGGAGGACACAACGACATGACCCACGACTGGAACAACACGAAGTTCGAGACCCGCGCCATCCGTGCCGGGCAGGATCACGATCCCGCCACCGGCGCCGTGATCACGCCGATTTACCAGACCAGCACCTACGCCCAGGATGGCATCGGCAACTTCAAGGGGTACGAGTACTCCCGCACCGGCAACCCCACCCGCACCGCGCTGGAAACCGCGCTCGCCTCGCTCGAAGGCGGCGCCTGGGGCCTGACCTACGCCTCTGGGCTCGCCGCGACGCAGAATCTGGCGTACCTGCTGCGCCCGGGCGACCACGTCCTGCTCTCCAACGACACCTACGGCGGCACCCACCGTCTCTTCGACAAGGTGCTGCGCAACTATGGCATCGAGATGTCGCTGGCCGACCTCTCCGACCTCGACGCCGCCCGCGCGGCGCTGCAGGAGAACACGAAGTTCGTCTGGGTCGAGTCGCCGACCAACCCCTACCTGCGGATCGCCGACATCGCCGGCATGGCCGAGCTGGTCAAGGGCAGCAATGCCCGCCTCGTGGTCGACAACACCTTCGCCTCGCCCTACGCCCAGCAGCCGCTGGCGCTCGGCGCCGACTTCGTGCTGCACAGCACGACGAAGTATCTCGGCGGCCACTCCGACATCGTCGGCGGCGCCGTGATCGGCAACGACGAGGCGGCGCGCGAGACGCTGGCGTTTCACCAGAACGCCGCCGGCGCCGTGCCGGGGCCGATGGACAGCTGGCTGACGCTGCGCGGCATCAAGACGCTCGCCGTGCGAATGGAGCGCCACAGCGAGAACGCGATGAAGGTCGCCGAGTGGCTCGGGGAGCAGGAGGGCGTCGACACCGTCTACTACCCCGGCCTGGCATCGCACCCGAACCACGATATCGCCGCGAAGCAGATGCGCGTCTACTCCGGCATGGTCTCGTTCACCGTGACGGGCGGCTACGAGGCGGCGGCGAAGATCGTCGAGAACACGAAGGTGTTCACGCTGGCGGAAAGCCTCGGCGGGGTGGAGTCGCTGATCGAGCACCCGGCGAAGATGACCCACGCCAGCGTCGCCGGCACCGGCGCGCAGGTCGAGGACACGCTGATCCGCCTGTCGGTCGGCATCGAGAACGTCGACGACCAGATCGCCGACCTCGAGCAGGCGATGACCGGCAGCACCTCGCGCGAGCTCATCGGCGCCAGCCCCTCCCGCGCCTGACATCACCGTAGGGCAGCGACCATGCACGCTTCCTCTGCCAGGACCGGTATTGAGCCGGCCCGGGCAGGGAGGCGGCGAATCCGGGGAGAGGCGTCATCCCGGCATGCTGACCACCGGATGCCGGCGGCAGTGGTCTATGCTTGACCCATGATGGCAGCAGCACCGCGCGAGAGCGCCGATCCAGCCCACACCCACGACGAAACCGGAAACGCCGAGGATGTCGCGACCGACGCCCAGCGAGATCCCGGCGACGTTCCCGTCCAGAAGCCGCACGACGTCACGAGCGCCAAAGACACACCCGAGCGACCGTGGATGCTGATCGCGCCGGCCATGGTGTGCATCGTGGCCACCATCGTCGGGGCGTTCGGTCCGTGGTTCAAGTACGAGCGCATCTCCGACACCAACCCCGACACCTGGACGACGCCCGGCTACCAGTCGGGCGGCTTGTTCATCATCTTCTTCGCCACCGTCGCGCTGGTCACGCTCGGAGCGGCGATTCTCCGCGACCGCGCCGAGCCGATGGCGTGGGTCGCGTTCATCGGCATGGCGCTGTGCACCGTGATCGTTGTTTCGGTCTGGACCGACCCGCCGATCTCGACGATCCCGTCCGGCGGCACCGGCACGATCGGACGCCTCGGCTGGGGCCCGATGGTCGTCGGCATCGCCGCCCCCCTCGGCGCGCTGTTCCTCTTCCTCACCGCCCGCCGCCTGACCATCAGGTGACACGATGACCAACACGCGGCCCCAGGATCGGCGGGAATCGTTCTACGCACAGCGGGACTCGATCACCGGACCGCCGGCCGATCGCCCGTGGCTCCTGGTCGCGCTCGCCGTCGCCAGCATCGCGGCAGTCATTGCCGGCTCGCTGGGTCCGTGGACGGAATTCGAACGGATCTCCGAAAGCGCGCCCGAGACCTGGACGATCCCCGGCTACCAGTCCGACGGTCTCTTCAGCCTGCTCTTCGCCGTCGCCGCGGTCGCCGCGCTCTGCGTCGCGCTCTTCCGCAAGGAGAGCGAGTGGTGGGCGTGGGTGGCATTCGGGCTGATGGCGCTGTGCGCGTTGATTGGGCTCGCTGACTGGCTCATCTTCGCTCTGCCCGAACGAACGATCCCGCCGGAGGAAACCGGAACCGTCGAGCGGCTCGGCTGGGGGGTCAGGGCGGTCGGCCTTGCGAGTCCCGCCGGCGCACTTGCGACATTCCTCCTCGCGCGCGACCTCACCCAAAGCGACTTCTGAGCGTTGCCGAAGCCAGCCTGCGGCATCGATGCCGTTGACGCGCATTCTGGCGCGACTCTGCGGGGGTGATCCGCCCCGACGACTTTGTTATACTTTTCACAATCCACAACGGCTTCGTGGAAAGGATGGCGACGCATGCCAATACGACGCGATGGGGACCGAATCCAGGAGATCGAAAGCTTCGACGAGTGGGTACAAGACCGGCTCGAGGAAGCGATCGCCCGCGGTGAGTTTGACGACCTGCCGCAAAAGGGCAAGCCGATCAAGATCGAGTCGAATCCGTTCCAGCCAGAGCTCGACCTCGCCTTCAGCCGCCTCAAGAACGCCGGCATGGCCCCGGCGTGGATCGAGCTCGACCGCGATATTCGCACCATGCAGGAGACGCTGGCGAAGTGGCTCGACGCCACCGCCGGCCGGCTCG
>CBFGRG010000468.1:0-3019 GCA_965651105.1 uncultured bacterium
CAGGAACAGCACCACCGCGATGAGCCCGCTGATGTGCCGCAAAGCCGCCCACGGGACATCGCCCCACGAGCGGAAGCGAACGCCGAGGCGAACGAGGTAGACAACAGCGACGGCGATCGTCGTTACGATCACGAGCAGCACAAGGCCGCTCTGGATGCCCTTGAGCACCGGCAGCATGAAGATGTAAAAGCCGACATCACGATTGAACGTCGGATCAGTCACGCCGAACGATGGGCCGCGCAGCGCCAGCATGTTGTCCTCCCAGTGGGAGGCTCCCGCGACGCCGGTGATGATGAAGATGATCAGGGCAATGCCGACAAACAGCGCGCGCAGGAGCCGCTTGCTCCACCGGGAGATGGTGCCGGCGGTGCCGCCTTTCTCGCTCGTGTTTCGAAGCGCGAGGATGACGTTGACGTAGAAGATGAGCGCAGAAATCCCACCGACGACGAGGAAGGACAGGATTTGCGCACCATAGCGACGCACGAGCACGCCGCGATATCCCATGCTGCCGAACCAGAGCCAATTGACCCAGAACGAGGCGGTGATGACGGCGATTGCGATGATGCCCACGATCACCGCGGCGGCAATCAGCATTCGCTTCGTCGATGGTGAGAGCTGGAACTGCGGCCGTCGCGCGGTCATGCGCGGAACTCCGCCACCCGACTCTCGATTGAAGACGCGTCCGACCATCCTCGCTCCTCTGCGACAGGCGTCACTCGCACCGGCCCCGGCACGATCGCTCCTCATGGTACGCTAGCGGCCGGTGTCCTGCCGGTCGAATCCAGCGAGATGGCGTCGCATGTCCCAATTCCCTTCCCACACCGTCACCGCACAGAGTTTCGGCAGCGGCAGCTCGGGCAACGCCCTGCTGATCCGCACCGCCGAGACCGCGCTGCTGGTGGACTGCGGCGTAGGGATTCGCAATCTCCGCACGGGCATGGCTGGCCACGGACTGGCGGTCTCGGACCTCGATGCCATTCTTGTCACCCACGAGCACAGCGACCACATTCGCACGCTGCCGCGCGTGTCCCGGGACGATCTGCCGCTGGGGGCGACCCGCGGCACCGCCCATGCCGCCCGCCTGCCGGAGGCGACGACGGAAATCATCGATCCCAACGCTCCTGTCGCGATTGCCGGCGCCGAGGTTCGCGCACTGGCGGTGCGGCACGATGCGCTCGATCCCTGTGGCTTCCACATCGAGATCGGTGGCGCGCGGATCACCGTGCTGACCGACCTCGGCCGGTGGGAAGATCATCTGGTAGAAGCGGTGACCGGTAGCGACCTCGTCCTGCTCGAGGCCAACTACAACGACCGGATGCTGCGCCATGGCCCCTACCCCGCCTATCTCAAGCGGCGGGTGGCATCGGGCGTTGGACACCTCGCCAACGACGCCTGCGGGCAGGCGATGGCGCCGATCGCGAAGCGGACCGGTGATACCACGACGTGGTGGCTGAGCCATCTGTCGGAGACGAACAACAACCCCGGGCAGGCGGAGGCCGATGTCCGCGCCGAGCTGCACCGGGCCGACGTCGACGCCGATATCACCGCCCTCCCCCGCCGTTCGGCCGGTCCCGTCTGGGTCTTCGACCCTGCCCGCCGCGCCGCCCGCCCCGCACCCACGCCCTTCCAGGCCAGCCTGCCGGGGCTGTAGCCTCACCCCCATGCATGTTTTTTACGCCTGGCCATCGGATGCTATAATCTTCAGAAATCGTCGTTTATAGTCAATCTTGACGCGACTCCATAGTACCTATTTCCCATGTTCTTGCCATCATGGCGATTTTCGGTGAATAATTCCTCCTAGGATTATGCTGCAATTTGAGGCAGGCTGAGCAGGTTGGAACCAGTATGCCCAAACGTGGACGGGCCCGCTTGTCCCAACGATGCCTGAGCTCGCCCGGTGCTGAGGTTGTGACGTGCCTGACATCACTATCGGTCGTTCGCGGGGCACTCGCGCGTGGATTGGCCTGTACAGCGCCTTGGCCGTGTGGCTCGCGCTGTCCGGGATGCCCGCAGTCAGCGCTGACACCGCAACTCCGGTCGTCGAACCGCCACCGGCCGCTGGAGCGCCGCAAACGGCGATTGGGACCGAGGTGCCAGTCCCGCCAGGGGATGGCGGGCTGGTGCCGGCTCCATCCGAAGCAGAGCGCGGCGGACCACCTGAAACGCATGAGCCGAGCCCGTCAGACATGGATGCCGGCGACAATCCCGGCGTGAAGTTGACGGAACCGACCGAGACGCCGCAGACCGAGTCGCCGGCGACGCCTCCGTCCGAGGTTAACGTCGACGCGTTCCAGGTCAACGGTGCTGCGGGCACACCCCTGACCGTCGAGGCCGGCGCGACGGTCACCGTGAGGTACGACTACGCCGTGACAACGACGCGTGTCACGACCACCGTCCACGCCAGCCTGATTGACCCCGTCAGCGGGGCACAAGCGGCCGCCTGGACAATGCGACTCGACGGCGCTGCTTCGACGACGTCGGCATCTGCCTCGTTGACCGACGTGTCGGCCACGATGCCGGGCAGCACCATCCCGATCGTGGTGACGATAACTGCCGATTCCCAGGCGTCGTCCGGCGATACGGTCCTGCTGCGCCTGTGGTCCGAAGTGCATGCAGACGGCGATCCCGCCCCGATCCGGACCGATGCGCGCGCCGAGAGATACGTTCAGGTGCTCGACAGCGGTGCGCCCGAGAGTGGCGTCTCCACTTGCGATATCGCTGGGTCGTCGACGCCGACGATCGCTGCCGAATCGCTGGATTTCGGCACGCTTTCTCCTGATGGAGACGGGTACCCCATCGTCGAGCGGCAGATCACGATTACCATCACGAATGTTCCACTCGCCTGCGAAGCAGCAGGCGGCCCCTGGGTGATCCGGGTCAGCTTTGACGGCATGCTCGGTCCGCAGGGCGAGACGATACCTGCCCATGCCATGACCTACATCGGAGAAAGCGGGAGACTCCCCGATGTGGTGACGCCCGTCTCCGGCCCAGTTGCGCTCGGGCGGTCGCCAGCGACCAT
>CBFGRG010000469.1:0-3013 GCA_965651105.1 uncultured bacterium
TGGGCCATCGCGGCGGCCAGATCGCACCGAACACCGTTTGACGCCATCAGAGCGATTCCCTATACTTCGACAGTTGCGCCGGGAATTTCCCCCGGCGTCTTCGTGCGCGTCGTTGCCATCCGGCAGCCAACGCGCGTCGGTAGAACATTCATGCCAGCAGAGGATCCATTCGCCAGAGCACTCGTCAACGACACGACCATCAACGTCGCGTCGCTCCTGCAGGAAGACGTCGGAAGCACCCGGACCATCCACGTCCAGCTCGACACCTTTTCGCTCGATGACGATCTATTCGCGAACGACCTCGAGGCCGATGTCCGCCTCACCAGGATCGGGCATCATCTGCTCGCCGACGGCACCGTGCGCGCGAACGTTGCGCTGGAATGCGTCCGTTGCCTCACGACGTTCGAGCAGGGCATCGAGACGACGTTCAGCGAGAAATACCGGCAGGCGTACGACGTCCGCAGCGGTATGGGTATCGCCGCCAAGGACATGGACGACGAGAACCCGGACGAGGACGACGACGAGTCGTTCGTGATCGACGAGGGGCACGAGCTGGACCTGGCCGAGGCGTTTCGCCAGAACCTGGTGCTCGCCCTCCCAATGGTGCCGACCTGTGGTGATGAATGCCCAGGCCCGCCAGATCACGAGCACACCAGCGACGAAGAGCAGCCAGGGGGTCAGTTCGACGCTCTTGCATCACTGCTCGAAGAGGATGAAACCGACAGCGCGGGCCAGAGCTAGCAACCCGCCCCACACCCCCGGCCGGCCGGGGCAAGGATCAGGAGAAAGACGATGGGCGCACTCCCGAAGCAGAAGATCAGCCGTCACCGGCAGGGCAACCGCCGGCGGCACCACCACCTCACCGTTCCGCACCTGGTCCGCTGTCGCAACTGCCGCGGCATGAAGCGGTCGCATCACGTCTGCCCGAACTGCGGCACCTACCGCGGCCGGCAGGTGATCGAGATCGAGGAGACCTCGCGCGGCGATTCGTAGGTCGTCGCCAACATCCCGGGAACTGTGACAGGGCGGGCGACCTTGCGTCCCCGCCCTGAATGCGTACTCCGGTTACGGGATTTTTCGCCCATGCCGGGGCCAACCGGGCACGGGCGCGCCCGCCGACTTACAATCTCCAGCAGCGTGTAACCGGAACCGTGGGCGCCCGCGGAACTCGTGTCAGGACTCGATCGACATGCCATTCGCGGCAATCACCGGCTGGGGCACCGGCGTGCCAGAGCGCGTGCTCACCAATCACGATCTCGAAAAAATGGTCGACACCTCGGATGACTGGATCGTATCCCGCACCGGCATCCGTGAGCGACGCGTCGTCGGCGAGCGCGACACAACCACCTCGCTCGCAACAGCGGCCGGTCGTGGCGCGCTCGAGCGCGCCGGCCTCTCCGCCGACGACCTCGACCTCATCGTGGTCGGAACCGCCACACCCGATGACCTCATCGTCGCCGAGGCGGCACTGGTCCAGGCCGAGCTCGGCGGCAACGCCGGCGCGTTCGACGTCGGCGCCGCCTGCGCCGGGTTCGTCACCGCGCTCAGCGTCGGCACACAGTTCGTCACCTCCGGCACGTTCGAGCGAGTGCTCGTGATCGGCGTCGACACGCTCACCCGGTACGTCGACTACACCGACCGCTCGACCTGCGTGCTCTTTGGCGACGGTGCCGGCGCGGTCGTGCTGGAAGCGGCCGAGTCCGAACGTGGGTTGCTCTCAACCGTGCTCGGCGCGGACGGCGCCGGCCACAAACACCTCTACGTCCCGGGCATGGGCAGCATCGTGCCCGAATCGGCCGATCTCTTTCCCGAGTACCGCCCCTACCTCCAGATGAATGGCAAGGAGGTCTTCCGGTTCGCTGTCCAGGTGATGGGCGATGCGTCGGTCGCCGCGATAGAGAAGGCCGGCCTCGGCTTCGACGACATCGACATGCTGATTCCCCACCAGGCGAACCTGCGCATCATCGACGCCGCCGCCCGCCGGCTCGACCTGCCGCGCGAAAAGGTCTGGGTCAACGTCGATCGCTACGGCAACACATCGGCAGCGTCGGTACCGATCGCCCTGGCTGAGGCGGCCGACGCCGGCAAGATTTCCGAAGGCGACAACGTCGTGCTCGTCGCATTCGGCGCGGGCCTCGCGTGGGCGGCGGGCCTGATCCGCTGGGGCACCGAAGGCGTCGCTCGCCTCAACGGCACGTCCACATCGTAGGGGCGGATTCATCGTACGCTGGCAACCGGATTCCATTGAACGGAAAGGACATCATCTCATGACGGACAATGGCGCCATTGTCACCGGCGGCACGCGGGGCATCGGCCTTGCCATCGCGAAGCGTCTCGCCGACGACGGCTGGAATCTTCTCCTCACCTACCGCGGTGACGATGAGGCTGCGAAAGCGGCGGAGCAGGAGCTGGCCGGAAGCAGCGGCAACATCAAGGTGATTGCCGGTGACATCGCCAACGCCGACGACGCCGGCCGCATCATCGAGGAGGGCATGGCCCATCTCGGCAAGATCGACGCTCTCGTCAACAATGCCGGCATCACCCGCGACACGTTGATGATGCGAATGAGTGAGGACGACTGGGACGCGGTGCTCGACACCAACCTCAAGGGCGCGTTCCTGCTCTCGAAGGCGGTGATGCGACCGATGCTGCGCGCTCGCGCGGGCCGGATCGTCAACCTCACCTCCGTCGTCGGGCTGGTTGGCAACGCCGGCCAGGCGAACTACGCGGCCGCCAAGGCCGGTCTCGTCGGCCTCACCAAGACCATGGCGCGAGAGGTCGGATCGCGCGGCATCACTGTCAATGCGGTCGCTCCCGGGTTCATCGACACCCGCCTGACGGAGGTGCTCCCCGAGGAGCTGAAGCAGCGGCTACTGGACCAGACGCCGCTCGGCCGGTTCGGCACCCCGGACGATGTCGCCGGCGCCGTCGCCTTCCTGCTCTCAGACGACGCCAACTTCATCACCGGTCACGTCCTCACCGTCGACGGCGGCGCGTTCATGCCGTAGATCGC
>CBFGRG010000470.1:0-3011 GCA_965651105.1 uncultured bacterium
GCCCCCGGCAGCCACCCTGTTTCATAATTGGAAGCAGTGCCTGGATGGGCATCACAACCTCACGAAAGGGATTTCATGGATTTCACACTACTCGAGCGATTGTGCCAGGCGCCCGGCATCGGCGGCCGTGAGCGCGCCGTGCGCGATATCGTTCGGGAAGAGCTGACCCCGCTCGTGGATTCGGTCCGGGTCGATACACTGGGCAACCTGATCGCGACCCGCAACGGTTCCGGGCCGCGCATCATGATCGCCGCGCACATCGATGAAATTGGCTTCATGGTCCGCTTCGTTGACGACGATGGCTTCATTCGTCTTCAACCCGTGGGCGGTTTCGACCCGCGCGTCCTCGTCGCCCAGCGCGTGCTGGTGCACCCGCGCGATGGAGACCCGATTCCCGGCGCGCTCCAGCCAGGCACGAAGCCGACACACCTGCTCGGTCCCGGCGAGTCGAAGGAAATCAAGCTCGACGATCTCTTCGTCGATATCGGCCTCCCGGCCGACCAGGTCCGGGAACGTATTTCGATCGGCGACATGATCACACTCGAGCGCGATACCGTGCAGATGGGCGATCATGTGGTCAGCAAGGCGCTCGACGACAGGCTCGGCGTCTACGTCATGATCGAGGCCGTCCGAGCGGCCGCGCGTGGTGGCGCGGAGGTTGTCGCCGTCGCCACGACCCAGGAGGAGGTCGGGCTCCGCGGCGCGACCACCGCCGCGTACGATATCGAACCCGATATCGCCATCGCGCTCGACGTCACCATCGCCGGCGACATTCCCGGCATGCCAAAGGACGCCGCCGTCACGCGCCTCGGCGACGGCGCGGCGATCAAGATGTTCGACAGCTCGCAAATCCCCAGTCATGCGCTTGTCGAGACGCTGCGCGCGGTTGCCGAACAAAGGAATATTCCACACCAGCTCGAAGTGCTTCCGCGCGGAGGCACCGACGCCGGCGCGATCCAGCGCAGCCGCACCGGGGCATTCACGGGCACGATTTCGATGCCGTGCCGTTATGTTCACACCGTGAATGAAACCGCCAGCGTGACGGATATCGACGCCTGTGTCGACCTGCTTGCCGCCTTCATCGAGCAGGTGGACCTCGACGCCCTGCGAAACGCCCTGTAGCGGAACGAAGCGCGCCGGGCATGCGTTTGGAAAGGCAACGGAACGGCAGCACCAACGCGGGCAGCGCGACGGCGACGCCCACAAGCGGAGGAACCGCATGTACGCATCCAATCCCGACCGACCCAATCGTGGCACGCTGACCCGCCGCGCTGCCCTCGGCGCCTCGCTCGCGGGCGCAGTCACGTTCACGCACGCCGGTCGCCTCCTGGCGGCGCAATCGACGCCCGAGGCAGACGGCAATGTGCTGCGGGTGCCGCTCTACCCGCACGGCGAGACGCTTTCGCTGGACCCGCATCGCGCGACAAACTGGGGGCCACACTGGGTGATGCTGCCTCACGTCTGGGCCGGCCTGCTCGGCTTCGACGAAAACGGCCGGGTGACGCAGGCGCTTGCCAGCTCCATCGAGCCGGAGGATGACGGCGCGACCTGGGTCGCCACGATCGCGCCCGGCGCGACATTCGCCTCAGGAAATCCCGTCACCGCCCAGGCGCTGATCGATGGTTGGAAGCGAGCGCTTGACCCGGTCCGCATCGCGCCGTTGGCCGACTACATGCGCCGCGTCGATGGGTTCGACGCCTTCACAAGTGGCGAATCGGAAGACATCGGCTTCGAGGCGCGGGACGAGTCCACGGTCGCCATCACCCTCGCCGAGCCCTACGCATTCTTCCCGGAAGACCTGGCAACGTTCGTCTGGGCGGCGGTCGACGTCACCGCGCTCGAAGGTGTGTCTGCCGCCGATGCGCCCTTCGCCGGGGCGTCGGCCGGTCCGTGGCAATTCACCGAGACTGACGACCCGACGACGATCCGGATGACGCCATCGCCTTCCGCCGGCGGTCAGATGGGCATCGACGCTATCGAGTGGGTGGAACAGACCGGCCCGCAGGCCGCCCAGTCGGCGCTGGATGCGTTCCGCGACGGGTCGCTGCAGATCGCCGATATCCCCGACGCATTGCGGTCCGACGTCGAAGGCGAGCTGCAAACCGTCCCGCTTTCCGGCTCGACGATGATGATCGGCATGGATTTCGCCCAGGCGCCGTTCGACAACCCTGACGTGCGGCGAGCGGTGGCCTTGTCGATCGACCGCACCGTGTGGGCGTCCGACATCATGGGTGGCGGGTTTGCCCCGGCAGGATCGCTCACACCCCCGGTGCTGTCACACACGTCCGACTATACGCCGCCCGAGCTGCCAGCATTCGATCCGGACACGGCCCGTTCGCTGATTGCCGACGCCGGTATCACCGAGGACGAGATGCCGCTGGTGATCTACTACCAGGCAGCGGAATCACCGCAGGAGGAGGTCGACCAGGCGGCGGCGCTCCTCCAAATGATTCAGGACAACTCGGGGCTCGTGATCGAGCACGATACCACCCTGACCGCGGATCAGATTGAGGCGCTCCGGGGCGACAACGGTGGTCTCCAGTTCGATATCCGCTGGTGGTGGCCGCTCACCAACTCGCCTTCCGGCCTCGCCTCTATCGGACTGCCCGACGCCCCCGCCATGGCTGGATGGTTCAACTGGTCACCGGAGCTCGAGAACGAAGCCCTCGCCCAGGCGTCCGAGGAGTTCACCACACTGATCGACGACGCCCTCACTTCGCTGGACACGACGGCACGACAGGAAGCGTTCGCCCAGGCGGAGAGCCTGCTCGTCGACAACGCCGTCTACGTGCCGCTCGGGCACTGGACGCAGGCGTGGGTGCAATCGCCAGCACTCACCGGCACCCGGCAGGGCGCCTTTACCGGCTACGTTCCGGTCGCCTTCGACGAGAACGTCAGCTGGCAGCCAGAGTAGGAGTTCCGACACTTGCGACGACCGAAACGGGCCGAAGGGTTGTCCTCCGGCCCGTTTCGCTCGTCGTCTTCACTCGATGACGTGCTATGCCGCTGAG
>CBFGRG010000471.1:0-3011 GCA_965651105.1 uncultured bacterium
GCCCTCCACTTCCTCGCGCCGATGCCGCTGCAGGAAAACGATGGGCACTACCAGCAACATCAAGAGCACGATCGCGACGGATGAGGCAAGCGGCCAGTCACGGTTGACGAAAAATTCGTCGAACAGCACCCGTCCGATCATCAGCGATTCCGGCCCGCCGAGCAGGTATGGAATGACGTATTCACCCATTGCAGGAATGAATACCAGCAGGCAACCCGCTATCACGCCGGGCCGGGCCAGGGGCCACGTGATATCCCGGAATGCCTGTGACGGAGAAGCCCCGAGATCCTGCGATGCTTCCACGAGATCCGGCTCCATGCGCTCCAGCGTCGCGTACAGGGGCAACACCATGAACGGCAGGTAGGAATAGACGAGGCCCAGGTAGATGGCCATGTCGGTATAGATGAGTTGCAGCGGCTGCTCGATCACACCCATCCACAGCAGCACGTTGTTGATCACGCCGTAGTTGTTGAGGAGTCCCATCCACGCGTACACGCGCAACAGGAAGGATATCCAGAACGGCAGGATGATCAGGAGCAGCAGGATGTTCCGCACGGAGCGTTCGGCGCGAGCGATCCCGTAGGCCATCGGGAAGCCCAGCAAGAGACATAGGAGGGTCGCGATGGCGGCCATGAAAACCGACTTCAGGTAGGTGACGATGTACAGCTTGTCGGTCAGCAGGAAAGTGTAGTTGTCGATCGTTACCTGCGGGACGCCGGCGTCGTCCAGCAGCGGCGTGAACGGCGGCTGCGCAATGACGGGGTCGGCAAAGTTGATTTTCAGGATGATTGCGAACGGCGCGAGGAAGAAAACCAGCAGCCAGAGATACGGCAGACCGGTCACGATGCGCTGCCAGAGCATGTCCCTGCCCGGCTGCATGACTAGCTGTTCAGCACCACGACGCTCTGTGCTCTCCAGGAAATGAAGACCTGGTCATCCCATTCCAGGAAACGCTCAGCGGAGCGGCGGCGATTCTGCGCGCTGACCTGCACGATCCTGCCGTTCTCGAGGCGAATCCGGTACAGCGACAGGTTGCCGAAATAGCCGAGGTCGTCGACGACTCCGCGAAGACTCGTGTTCCACTCGGTCTCCGGCTCTTCCTGGCTGATGAATATCTTCTCCGGGCGGATGGCCAGGCAGATCTTCGATCCTTTCGGCGGCGGCGTGTCCGTCAAAGCCCGCATGGGTGCGCCTGCCGATTCGCAGTGCACCGTGATGACTCCCCCCGACACCTCCTCGACCGTGCCCTCGAAGAGATTGATGGTACCGATGAAATCCGCGACGAAGCGGCTGTTGGGATACTCGTACACCTGCTTTGGCGTGCCCACCTGGTCGAGACGCCCCTTGTTCATCACGGCGATGCGACTCGACAGGATCATCGCTTCTTCCTGGTCGTGCGTGACCACGACGAAGGTAATGCCCAGGCGATCCTGGATCCCCATCAGTTCGAACTGCGTGTGCTCGCGCAGCTTCTTGTCCAGCGCCGCGAGCGGCTCGTCCAGGAGCAATACCTTCGGCCGCTTTACGAGCGCGCGCGCGAGCGCGACTCTCTGGCGCTGGCCGCCGGACAACTGGGCAGGCTTGCGCCCGGCAAACTGTTCGAGCTGCACCAACCCGAGCATCTCCGCCACGCGGGAGCGGATCTCGTTTTTGGGCAGGCGCTCTTTCTTGAGTCCGTACGCGACGTTCTGCTCCACGGTCATGTGCGGAAAGATGGCGTAGGACTGGAACATCATGTTCACGGGCCGCCGGTAGGGCGGCTGGTCGGTGAGGTCGACGCCGTCGATGAAGATGCGACCCTTCGTCGGCACTTCAAAGCCCGCGATCATGCGCAGCAAGGTCGTCTTGCCGCAACCGGAGGCGCCGAGAATGGAGAAAATCTCCCCGCGATGGATGTCCAGGTTCACGGAATCGACGGCGACGAAATCGCCGAAGTGCTTGCTCACGTCCTTTACCTGGATGACAGGCGCACCTGCCTGCCGGTCGTTGTGCGCTGAAGCGTTCATCCCCGGTTTCCCAACGGCGTCAGATACCGCTCTTGACGCGAGCCCAGGCCCGGGTCCGCAGCCGTTCCTGCTTGGGCTCGGCAGGCAGCACCGGGAACAGCAACCGCCACGACTCCTCGTCCGGGTAGATTCCCGGGTCTTCGACTACCGCGGCGTCCAGCAGCGGACGAGCGGATTTGTTGGCATTCGCGTAGAAAATGTAATTGGAGATGGACGCGATCACGTCCGGGCGCATGAGATAGTCCATGAACAGGTAGGCGTTTTCGACATGCGGGGCATCGGTCGGGACCAGCATGCTGTCCACCCACAGCGCCGACCCCTCCTTCGGCATCGTGTAACGCAGGTCGATGTCGATGCCGGCCTCCGCCGCGCGTGCCGCTGCCTGTGCATAGTCCCCCGACCAGCTCATCGCGACACAAACCTCACGATTCGGCAGGTCGCTGATCATCTTGGTGGAGCTGAAATAGCGGATGTAGGGTCGAACGAGCCGCAATTGCGCTTCGGCCATCGCAACGCTCTCCGGGTCGATGGCATTGGGATCGAGGCCGAGGTAGGACAGCACCATCGGGAATACATCGGTGGGGCTGTCGAGCAGGCTGACGCCGCAGTCTGCGAGCTTCGACACGATCGACGGGTCGAAGAGGACTGCAGCGCTGTCCATCCGTGCCGTCGGCAAGCGCCGCCGCACCATGTCTTCGTTGTAGGCATATCCGGTCGAACCCCACATGTACGGCACGGTATAGCCTTCCAGGTCTCCGTATAGCCTGGTCTTTTCGAGTATCTCCGGATCGAGATGGTGAAGGTTTTCGAATCTCGAATAGTCGAGCTTCTGGTAGACGCCGAGCGGCGCGAGGCGTACCGAAAACTGGTCGGCGTGAAAAACGACATCGTACCCGCTCGAACCCGCCAGCAGCTTCGCGTCCACGACCTCGGAGGAGTCGTACACATCATAGTTGACCTTGATGCCGAACTCTCTCTCGAAGTTGCGGATGGTGTCCGGGGCTA
>CBFGRG010000472.1:0-2986 GCA_965651105.1 uncultured bacterium
GATGACACCACGCAGTGGTGTCTGGATTGCCTGTTCGCGCAATCTTGCCGTTCTGCAAGCTTTTGCGCCTACTCCTCCTCGGCAGCCTCGACACCGAAGCGGTAGATCGTCGTCGACTGGTAGGTGTCGCCCGGCGCCAGCTCGGTCGAGGGGAAATCGGGCTGGTTCGGCGAGTCCGGGAAATGCTGCGTTTCGAGGCAGAACCCCGCGCTCTGGCGGTACGCCTTGCCGCCGCTGCCGGTCAGCGTGCCGTCCAGGAAGTTGCCGCTGTAGAACTGCACCCCCGGCTCCGTCGTCTCGACCTCCAGCGTGATGCCCGTCGCCGGCGACGATGCGGTCGCAACTGGCGCCAGTCCGGTATCACCCTCCGGCCGGTCGATCACGAAGTTGTGGTCGTACCCGCGGCCGAACACGATCTGCTCGTACGCCATGTTGCGAATATCCTGCCCGATCGGCTTGGCCGAGGTGAAATCGAACGGCGTTGCCGCAACCGGCACGATCTCGCCGGTCGGGATCAGCGTGTCGTCGACTGGCGTGAAGTTGCTGCAATTGAGCTGCAACACGTGGTCGTAGATCGGCCCGGACCCCTCACCGGAGAGGTTGAAGTAGGTGTGGTTGGTCAGGTTGACCACCGTGGTGGCGTCCGTCGTCGCCTCGTAGTCGATCTGGATCGCGTTGTCGTCGGTCAGCGTGTAGGTGACCGTCACGTCGAGCGTGCCGGGGTAGCCCTCCTCGCCGTCCGGGCTGGTGTAATGCAGCTCGATCGACGAGTCGGTCACGTTCGTCGGCGTCCAGACGCGCTTGTCGAAGCCGCGCTCGCCGCCATGAAGCGTGTTGGGATCGTTGTTGATCGCCAGCTCGTAGGTCTCGCCTTCCAGCTCGAAGCTTCCCGCGGCGATGCGGTTGCCGTAGCGGCCGACGATGCAACCGAAATAGGGGCTGACCGTGGCGTATTCCTCGACCGTGTTGAGCCCGAGCGCGACATTGACCTGGCTCCCGTCGCGGTCGAGCACGTCGATCGACTCGATCACGCCGCCGAGCGTGAGCACCGAAATCACCAGCTCGCCCGATGCGTTCGCCAGGATGAATCGCTCCACCGGCTCGCCGAATGCCTCCCCGGCCGGGATGCCTGCGACCCCGGCGGCGGGCGAGGCGGCCGGTTCTGGCGTCGCCTGGCGGGCGGCGGCGCTGGCGGTCAGCCCGGCAGCCAGCACCGGGGCGGCGCCGAGGAGCGTGCGGCGCGAGGTCTGGAATCGAGTCATACGATGCCTCCTTGTTCAATTGTGCGGAACCGCCGCGGTCCCGCATTGGCGTGTGAACAGGATAGCAGCAAGTTTCGGGCCGCTACGCCGGTTTTTTCGGCATTTCCGAACGAATCTTCCCCGCAACGCGCCATCCGGTTTGCGTGGTATGGGTCCGGCAGGCTGTCCGAATTTGCCCGAATTCGGTGTCAGGGCACCAGCGATTCCCCATCGCTGTATGCGGCGACGCGCTCCAGGTCGAGCCGGATGCCCAGCCCGGGTCCGTCGGGGATCGGCAGCATGCCGTCCGCATCCAGTGCCCAGCCGTCCTCGACGATATCGTCGATATAGGGCGATCCGGTGAGGTACTCGACGAAATCGGTGGTCGCGAAGGCCGAGGCGAGGTGGAGGTCGGCGGCGAGACCAACCGCCGTGTTCCAGCCGTGCGGCACGAATTTGACGCCGCGTTCCTGCGCCATCCAGCCGATCCGGCGCTCCTCGCTGATGCCCCCAACCTTGGTGACATCCGGCTGGACGATGTCGAACGCGCCGGCTTCCAGCCACGGCTGGAACGCCTGTCGCCGGGTGAGCACCTCGCCGCCGGCGATCGGCACCGGCGCCGCCCGGCGCAGCGCGGCGTAGTCGTCCAGCGCGTCCGGCGGCAGCGGTTCCTCGAACCAGGCGACGTCGTAGGCCGCCAGCATCTCCGCCGTGCGCAGGGCCCACTTGTACCCCTGCGGCCAGAAGGCGTCGCTGGCGCCGGCGTCGACCATCAGCAGGCAATCCGGCCCGGCAGCGTCGCGGGCGGCGCGCACGATCGCCTCGTCAGTGGCGGCACTGTCGCGACCGAACGGTCCCCAGCCGATCTTGAAGGCGCGGAATCCCTGCTCGCGGGCGGCGCCGATGCGCTCGACCATGGTGCCGTCGAGGTCCATCAGCAGCGAGGCGTAGGGGCGAACCCGCTCGCGGTATCGCCCGCCCAGTAACCGTCCGACGGGCTGGCCGGTGACCTGGCCGAAAATGTCCCAGAGGGCGATGTCGATGCCGCTGATGGTGTGCGTGAGCGAGCCGCCGCGACCCATCCAGAAGGTGTGCTGGTGAAGCTTCTCGCTGACGCGCTCCGGCTCGATCGCGCACTCGTCGCGGTAGAGCGGCTCCAGCACCTTGAGCGCGGCCCGCACGAGCTCGACGCTCGTGAAGGCGCTGCCGATGCCGGTCAACCCCTCGTCGGTGTGGACGGCGATCAGCGTGTGGACGCTGTCGTCCGGCTGGATCTCGTTGCTCCAGCCGCCCTCGGGGGTGGCGCCGGCGAGCCCGACGGCGCGAATCTCGCGAATCTTCATGTGTGTCTCCAACGTTTTCGCTCGATGCGTTCGAACAACCTGCAGGGGCGGACAGTAGGCACACCATGAGCCCAGCCGACCTGCCTCAATCCAACGTCACCCCGAGCCTGTCGAGGGGCCTCCCCACTAACTCCCCCCCATGGGAGGGGAGAACCTTCCCCGCGCGAAGCGCTCGGCAGCTTTGCTGCTGTGGCGAGGATGGCACCGGTGTTCGGAAACTGATGCCTGCGCGAATCCCCGGGCACAGGACCTGGGGCTACCCGGCCACGGTGAAACCAACAACTGTGACGTGGTACCCGCTGCGTTTGCGCTTCGCGCGGGGACTCATCGCTTCGCTCTGAGTGACGTCACTTCGGCCCGACACGGGGTCCGCCCCTGCGCGGGGACGGCATGACCAAGCCG
>CBFGRG010000473.1:0-2954 GCA_965651105.1 uncultured bacterium
CAACAAAAAAGCCGCGAAGGCCACGAAAAAAGCGAGTGAGAAAATAGATTCAGGAGTGCCACAAATTTGGTCAATTGTGTTCATCGATAGATAGCGCTGTTCGGATGCTGCATCATTGACAGCGACACACGCAGTAAACGGGTTGGCATGGACAGCAGGTTCAAGTCCCTCCTTCCAGCCTCGTCACGGAGTAGCCGAATGCAATCCCACGAATCGCCGATCTCCCGCATGATCATGATCCGCGTCGATCCCGGCGAGGACCTCCTCGATGCGCTCCAGCGTGCCGTCGCCGACCACGGCGTCCAGAACGGCGTCTTCGTCTCGGGCGCCGGCTCCATCCGTCGCTACCATTTCCACGTCGTCAGCAGCACCGATCTCCCGCCCGAAAACGCCTTCGTCAAGGGCGATGGCGCCTTCGACATCGTCGCCATCACCGGCGCCGTCCTCGGCGGCCGCGTCCACGCCCACATCACGTTCACCGACGACGCCTCCACACTGGGCGGACACCTCGAGCCAGGCTGCGAGGTTCTCACCTTCGCGATGGTCGCTCTCGCCGAGACCCCGGCACAGGACCTTTCCAAATGGGATCACGTCCCCGGCAGGAACTGACCGACTCAGCCGGACGATAGTCGCCAACCGAACACAGGCGCCCGGCGCCAAGACACGCTCAACGGCAAGTACGTATCGTCAAGATATACTTGAGGTCAGCTGGTGCGCATTGGGCCGCTCGGCTCATGCCTCACATTGTTCGAAGGACAGCCCATGCCGGTTCGCGCTGCTCCCAACGACCTCCAGACGGCTCCCCTCGTCGGGCGCGACGACGTCCTTGCCGCCGTCAGGCCGCTCTTCCGCGACCCGGGTACCCGGCTCATTACCATTACCGGCCCGGCCGGTGTGGGCAAGACCCGCATCGCCAACGAGTTGCTGGCGGTCCTCGGCGAGCCAGCCGGACGCGAGTGCGTGACGATCGACCTCACAACCGTGCACGATCCAGACAGTCTCGACGCCGAGCTGGCCCGTGCCGCGCTGATATCCGCCGTCGGTGAGGAGTCGATTCGCCACGCGACCACGCGCTGGCTGACCGGGCGACGCGCGATCATCCTGCTCGACAATGCCGAGCATATCCCCGGCATCGGGCCCCGTGTCGCCGAATGGCTGGCCATCGCGCCCGATCTCCGCGTGATCGTCACCAGTCGCAAGCGACTCAACCTCTCCTTCGAGACCGAGCTCGAGCTGCAACCGTTCGACACAACTCCAGTCCCCGACAAGAACACGCTCTCGACTGCGGCCAGGCTGTTCGCGATCGTCGCCGGAAGCGACCATCCAGACCAACTCCCGGCCGAAACCCGGAACCTCATCGAGCAGGTAGTCCATCGCCTGGAGGGGCTGCCCCTCAGCATCGAGTTGACCGCCGCGCAGATCCAGAAGCTCGACGCCGAGCACCTCACCGACCTGCTGATCAACCTCGACGCGATGGCTCGCTCGCTTCCGACGGTGGCCTCCGCGCTTGATGTCGCCGTTGCGCGAAGCTACAGCCTTCTCTCGCCGCCTGCCCGCACGCTGCTCCGCTACCTGACCGTTTTCACCGGTGGTTTCACCTACGAGCTTGTCGAGCGCCTTGTCGATCACGCGCCCGCGCTCGATGCGGCGGGCAGCTCCGTGGCCGACCTGCTCGACGAGCTCTCCGCCCTCCATCTCGTGTTGCTGCAAAGCGACGAACGAGACAACCCTCGCTTCGTCCTCCTGTCCATGGTCGCGGAGTCGATCAATCGACACCGCGACCATCCTGACGAAACCGAAGCCGCCCGCGCGGCGCATGCCAGCGCCGTACTCGAGTTTGCCTCGTCACGCGAGTACGCCGGACTCAGGCCCGGTCAGGAGCACGAGGTCGCCGAGCTATCCACCAACTTTCACAACATCATGGCGGCGATCACCTGGTTGCATGAGAAGGATCGGCCGGCAGACCTCGTGCGGCTGGTGGGTGCGCTCACCTGGACCTGGTACAGCCAGGGGCACTACGCCCACGGGCTGCACCAGTTCGAGCGCGTGGTCGCGCTCGATCCGCCGCAAGAGGGCCGTGATTGGGCCCGCTTCAAGCTGGGGCACGGGGTGTTGCTCGACATCACGGGTCGCTTCGAAGAGGGGCGCGACGCGCTTCAGGTCAGCATCGCCGCGTACGACGCCGCCGGCGCCACCGATGGCATCACAGTCGCGAGCATCGCGCTCGGCTTCAATGCCTATCACCTCGGCATGTACGACGAGGCGCAGGCCGCGCTCGAGCGTGCCATCGCGAACGCTCGCTCCATTCCCGAGCGGGAGTTCGGCAACTCGCTCGAAGCGATCGCCCTGGCCAACGTCGGCACCAACGCTCACGAGCGTGGCGACCTCGCCACCGCGGAAATGTCACTCCGTCGCGCTGTCGAGATCCACGACGAGATGCGGTTTCAGTGGGGTGCCGCGCGCGGCCTGTGCGACCTTGGCGGCGTCCTGCGCGATGCCCAGCAGCATGCGGAAGCCCTCGCGACCTACCAGCGCGCCCTCGAAATTGCACAGAACGTCAACGATCACCGGCTCATGGCCGTCGCGCTCTCCGGCATTGCCACCATCCTCATCAACGACGAGCAGTACCGCATGGGCGCCTGGATCTTCGGTGGCGTCGCCGCGCTCCGGCCGATCGCCGGCAAGCCGTCCTTCCTGCGGGCCAACGCGCTGGCGTGGGAACAGGCGAGCGAGCGGGCCCGATTCAGACTGACCCCCACCTACTACGACCTTGCGTGGAATGCCGGCGGTCGCGCACCGCTGCGCGAGCTCATTCACACCGCCCGCAACGCCATCCTCTTCGGATCGAATCCGTTCCCGCAACCGAGCAGGCCACTGACGCGGCAGGAGCGCTACGTGCTCCGCATCGTGCTTCAGGATCAAACCACCAGTTGGGCTGCTGAGGTGCTCGGCGT
>CBFGRG010000474.1:0-2934 GCA_965651105.1 uncultured bacterium
CAAGACACTACGACGCTTGTCATCCTGAGCGGAGGTGCGAAGCAGCGGAGTCGAAGGATCTCTTGCTGGCCAGGAAGCATCTCCCGAACGCAAGAGATCCTTCGACTTCGCCCCCTGCGGGGCTGCGCTCAGGATGACATGGGGGCGCAGATGGCAGGCTCCGTAAAGAACGTCAGCGGACCGGCCCCTGTGGCTGCCAGCGATCGTCGTCAGGCGGCGGTCCAGCCGGCGTCGGCCGGAATGATCGCGCCGTTGACGTAGCGGGCGGCGTCGGATGCGAGGTAGAGCGCCATCTCGGCAATGTCGACCGCCTCCAGAAATGCGGGCGCCAGCGACCCGAACTCCATGGCTCGTGCGTACCCGGTCGGGTCAAGCTGGTCCTCCGGCATCGTCTCCTGGATATGTGTGGCGACGCCGCCGGGGCAGATCGCGTTGCAGCGGATGCCACGCTTCGCGTACATCCACGCCGTGCTTCGGGTCATGCCGACCAGCGCGTGCTTGCTTACGGTGTACGCGGTGCCGGCGGCCGCGCCGGAGATGCCGCCGACCGAGGCGATATTGATGATCGAGCCGCCACCATGTTCCAGCATGTGCTGGACGGCCTTGCGACTGGTGTACATCGGCCCGTCGACATTGATCGCCATCACCTTGCGCCAGATCTCGTCGGTCATCGCGTCGATGCCAGCCATGTGATCCATCACGCCGGCGTTGTTGACGAGGACGTCCAGGCCGCCGAACGTGGCGACGGCGAGGTCGATCAGCCCCTCCGCCGACGCCTTGTCGCTGATGTCGCCCTGCGCGCCGGTGACCCTGCCACCGGCGGCCTCGATCTCGGCGACGGCGGTGTCCAGTCGTTCGCGGTTCCAGTCGGCGGCGACGATCGCGGCGCCCTCGCTGGCGAACAGCTTCGCCGTGGCGAGGCCGATGCCGGAGGCGGCGCCGGTGACGATAGCGGTCTTTCCTTCGAGTCGCATGTTGCTCTCCATTTCCTGAGGCGCCAGGATCCTGTTACCTCAAGTATCCGACATTCGAGGCGTGCTGGCTCGGCGCGGTTGCATGGGTCGTGGTCCACCAGATCTACGCGTCAAGAGCCGTCTGTCACATTCGTATCGCCCGAATCGTGTCATGGGTAGAGAGGCACGACGATCACGCGATCGCCGGTGCCTGAATCCGAGATGCGTTCGGAGGAACCATGCCTGTCACACACTTCACATTTGCCATCGGCACACCTATCGCCGGGCTCTTCCTGTCCCCGTTCGGAATCGCGCTCTTCGGCGTGTTCGGGTTGTTCGGGCTCTTCATCCCGATCATCCTGGTCCTTGCGCTGGCCAACGCGGTCGGCGGCCGCTCGCGCGCGGGTGGTGACCCGTCGGGAGTCGGGCTGGTGATCGGGTTTCTGGTCCTGACCATCGCCATGATCACGATCGGCGCACTGGTCAGTTGATGCCGCTGCCCTGACGGGTGTCACATTTCACAGCGGTGGCTCGTCTCCTGGGCTAGGGCGAGTTGACGCGGGGCCGACAATGGGGTCGTGACCCTGCGTCATCGCCATCGCACAATCAGGAGTCGCCCGCGCGTGATCGCCAATGCCCCCTCCCAGACCTACCAGCAGGTTCGCCCCTACCTCTTCTCGGTCGCCTACCGGATGACGGGTAGCGCCACCGAAGCCGAAGACCTCATCCACGATGCCTGGATGCGTTACCTCGATGCCGGCTCGCCCGACGTCGATTCGTTGCGCGCGTGGCTGACCACCGCGATCTCCCGGCTCGCCCTCGACCACCTCAAGTCGGCGCGGGTGAAGCGGGAGCAATACACCGGTACCTGGCTGCCCGAGCCGGTGCTGACGTCGGCCGTGCTCGATGGCCCGGAGGCGACGGTTGAGCAGCGCGAGGAAGTGTCGATCGCGCTGTTGCTGATGTTGGAGCGGCTGGCGCCGGATCAGCGGGTGGTCTACGTGCTGCGCGAGGGGTTCGGCCTGTCGTACGACGAAATTGCCCAGCATGTCGGCAAGAGCGTGGCGACGTGCCGACAGATATTCCGGCGGGCACACCTGCGGCTGTCCCGCGAGGCGCTGCCGGCGGTCGCGCCGGAGCCCGAGCACCGGGCGATCACGGAGCGGTTCCTCGCCGCGCTCGCAAGTGGCGATGCCGACCAGGTCGTGTCGCTGCTGGCGGACGATGTCGTCTGGGAAGGCGATGGTGGCGGCGAGCGGCTGGCATGGCCGCGTCCGGTGATCGGCGCCGATCGCGTCGCGCGCGGCTGGATCGGGCTGATGCAAAAAACGACACCGCAGATGGAGATGACGTCCAGGATCGTCGATCTGAACGGGGCGCCGGCGGTGGCGGTGTTCAATCGGGACGGCCTCGACCGCGTCATCGCGTTCGACGTTCGCGATGGGCGGATCGCGGCGATCCGGGCGATCATGGCGCTCGACAAGCTGGCTCCGCTGGCGAAGGCCCTGGGCGTGGCGGTCGCCGAGCCGCTCGAGTGGGCGCTCGATATTCGCCCGGCAGCCCGCCGGCACGACGCCACCCACTAGTCTGGGCGTGGTCGGCGCGACGCGCGTCACATCGTGGGGCCGTCAATCGTCTCCCATTGAAAGCGGGTCCGACTTCAGCCAGGTCCGGGTTTCACGGGAGGCACATCATGCGTTCGACCAACACCACGCTGACGACCGCCGCCATCGCTGCCAACACCTTCTCCGGCGTTGCCGCGCTCGCGCGATTCCGGCCGATCCTGCCCGGCATGCGCAAGGCGCGGGTGCCGGAGTCGTGGCTGCCCATGATCGGCATGCTCAAGACCGCCGGCGGGATCGGGTTGACCCTGGGCCTGGCCGGCGTGCCGAAGATCGGCGGCGCGGCGGCCGCCGGACTCACGGGGTACTTCGCCGTGGCGATCGGGTTTCACGTCCGCGCTCGTGACTGGTCCCCGCAA
>CBFGRG010000475.1:0-2924 GCA_965651105.1 uncultured bacterium
GTCGAAACCCAGCGTCGCGGCCATCTGGGCGGCCGTCTCCCCAACGGCGCCGGCATACGTCATCGCCAGCGCCTGCGAGATGCTGAAGGGCGAAAAGAGGAGGTTCCCGCCGGCGGCGGCCCCCAGCTCGGCATAGAGATCGAGCGCGAAGGCGGTATTCCCGGCGACGATTGCCGGGTCCGGCGCCGGGGTCTGCGCGCCGGCGGACATCGATGGCGCGAGGGCGAGGCCGGCGAGCGGCAGGGCGAGGCTGCCCGTGAGCAGCGTGCGACGAGTGAGGGGATGGGGTTGGCGAGTGTTCATGTCAGTTCCCTTGGCTTGGCGAGGATCTTCATACGGCATGCGGGCAATGTGCTGGCCAGGAGACATTCTCGTACCGCCGTCCCTTGTGGCCGCCCGTACACGAAGTCCAGTTCGCGGTGATCGTCCGGATACCGTGTCAATCGGACCCATGTCGCATCATCGGCGTCCCGCGCGACGCGGGACGGCTCATCTCAATGACGTCTCGATGGCGGCACCGGTTCCGCCGGGACCTACCACCAGGCGAGGAATCCGAGGTCGCGATCGAAAAACATCCTGGTGAGGACGTGAGGCCGGACGCCCGGCGCGAGCGCGAGATCGACCGTCACCACCGGCGTGCCCGGCACCGCCGTGACCGACCGCTCCGGGAACGTGACCGCGAACGGCTCGCCCGACTCGACCGACTCCTCCGTTTCGAGCCGCTCCTCGATCACCGGCACGGCCGCCTCGGCCAGCTCCGGCGTCAACATCAGCAGCACGGCGACGGCACGGGCATCGGGAGTCCCCGGCGGCAGCTCGACCGGCGCGTCGTCAACCTCGAGCGGCCCGCCGACCGTGTTGCCCAACAGCGCCAGCCCTACCGGCGGTAGTTCACCCCGGCTGGCGGCCTCGGTCGCCATCGCGCTCATGTCCGGGACCGCCGTGGAACCGATCAGGGAGGGTGGCAGGTTGCCGCCAAGATCCAGCCCGATCACGAGCATCGCCGAGGCGAGATCCGGAGGCGCCTGGGCGACCAGCTCGCTGATGCCCGCGAAATCCAGCATCGACGGCGCGACACCGTCGGCGACGTCCAGCACGGCGGCCAACGGCTCGCCGGAGGACGAAAAGGCAAGCGTGCCGTCGTCGAGAATCACCGCGAAGTTCATCCCCGCCATCCGGAAGCCGACCGGCCCGTCGAATTCAACGGCATTCGCGTCGCGGAGGGAGAGCAGCTCATGCCCGCCGACGTCGACCGCCGTGAAGCCAGCGGTTTCCAGCGCGCCGCGAACGGCGTCCAGGTCGAACTCGCCCTGCAGCAGGGTGAGGCTAAAGGGCGGCCGCTCCACGTAGAACGTCTGGTGGACATCGGAGAGGTCGAAGCCGTAGTCCTCGCGCTCGTAGGTGCCGGTCGTGCTCGCGGAGCGCGGCAGGTTGAGGCTGCCGGTGGCAGCGGCCCACTCAGCGTAGCCGGGGTCGTCCCTGCTCGCCGGCGGCTCCACGCCAACGGCGTCGAGCTGCGCGGCGATGTCGGCGAAGGCGATCACGGTGCCCGATCGTTCGTCGAGACCAGGCAGGTCCGCGGGAACGCGGGCGAGCATCGCCTCCAGCGCGGTCGGCTCCCCGGTGGCGGCCGGACTGGCCCCCTGAGCGCTCGTCAGCGCCGGAATCGTGGCGAGCAGGAAGGCGATCGCCAGCAGTGCGAGACGATGAACGGCGGCCCGGGACACGATCCATTCGGTCGACGCTGATCTCATGGTGTGAAGCTCCATACGGCGAGCTGCCGGCAAACTGGACAGCCCCGCGAGCGCAACTTGACTCGACCGTCCCGATTCAAGGACGGTCACGCCGGAGGTCGGTGGGCGCAAACCCGATTCGTCTCTCGATGATAGGGATACCGTGGGCCCAGCGCCATACGTCAAAACACGTAATCATGGCGCGAATGTTGAGGGCACGACGTCGCCGCATGATCGAGACGCGAGAACGCCCCCGGACCGGCGTTGGTCCGGGGGCGTTCTCATGCGCGGCCTGGAGGCCGATCAGGTGAGATCCTCCTCGTCCTCCGGGTCCGGGTCCTCGGTCGCCGTTGGCGGCGGATTCGTAGGCTCTGGCTCCGCGGTCGGCTCAATCGTCGGCAGTGGTATCGTGGGCGCAATGGTTGGAGCCATCGTCGCCGTCCAGGTGGGAGCCATCGTCGGCATCATCGTCGGCACCGGCGACGACGGCGCAACGGTTGGCGTCGGGGTCGGCGGAACGGTCGTCTCCGGCGCGGTCGGGACGGGCGTTTCGGGCGGCGTCAGGGCGTCCTCGGACAGGTACGCCTGGACCGGCAGCTGTCCCGGCTGGCTCGCCGGCTGCGTGGTCGGGCCGGTCGGGGTGGTCGCGCCGAAAATTGCCACGCCGACAATCCGGTCGCGATCGGCATCCGTCGAGTCCGGCGCCATCAGGGCGATGGTGATCTGCCCGTTGACGTTGACACCGCCGAGCGCGCCGCAGGCGACCGGGTCGCCGCCGGAATCGGTGTTGTCGATCACGAGGAAGACATACTGCGTCTGGGCGAAGAGAGCATCGAGCGTGCCGTCAATGTCGCGCTGGGCGCGCAGCGTGAAGGCGATGTCGGTCGAACCAACCACGGAGCTCTCGTCGATACGGATGAAATCGCCGACCTGGTGGATGACCTGGCCAGGCGCATCGCATGTGCCCTGGGCGATGACACCCGAAAGATCGGGCGGGGGCGAGGAGGTGTCCTGCGCGGCGACGCCGGCCGTGCCAGCCAGCGCGAGGACAACGACAAGCGCGATCAGCGCGGAAACTGGATTCCTGAGGGTTCGGACACGCATACAACGCTCCTTGGGTGCGATCGAATCGACGAGGTCCCGGCCACAATGGCAATACCGGCATTCTCTGCAGGAACCATGCCGAATGCA
>CBFGRG010000476.1:0-2917 GCA_965651105.1 uncultured bacterium
GAACGGCGGATGCGCGGGCAAAGCTTGCACTGAGCGCAGGGGCGCAGCCCCGGAGTCGAACGTGTCGCCGCTACGGACCTTTCCGCCACCATCTACGCCCCAATGATCTCGGCGCTACCTCTTCTGAAGGTCGATGGCGACGCTGTTCATGCAGAAACGGGCGCCATTGTACTCGCGCGGGCCGTCAGGGAAGACGTGTCCGAGGTGACTGTGGCAGCGAGCGCAGCGGACCTCCGTCCGGCGCATGCCGAACGAATTGTCCTCCAGGTACTCGACCGCGTCCGGGAGCGCCTCGCCGAAGCTGGGCCAGCCGCAGCCGTGGTCGAACTTGGTGCTGCTGTCGAAGAGCGGGTTGCCGCAGGCGGCGCAGCGGTAGGTGCCCTCATCCCAGACGGCGTTGTATTCGCCGGTGAAGGGCCGCTCGGTGCCTGCCTGCCGCAGCACCTTGTACTGCTCCGGCCCGAGCACCTTCTGCCACTCTTCCTCGGTTTCCGGGATCGGCTTCAGGCCCGGATCCTCGGTGGCGACGTCGTGGTCGCCGCCGCTGACCGGTGCGGGCGCGATCGCGCAGGCCACGCCCGTGCCCTTCAGGCCGCAGTAGCCGTTCGGCACCTTGTGCAGGTACTGCTGGTGGTACTCCTCGGCGTAGTAGAAGGGTCCGGCTTCGACAATCTCGGTCGTGATCGGCCCCTCGCCGGCCTCGCGCAGCGCCGTGTCGTACCCAGCCAGCACGCGCTCGGCGGCCTGCCGCTGCTCTGGGCTGTGCGCAAAGATCATCGAGCGATACTGCGTCCCGACGTCGCCCTGCTGGCGCATGCCCTGGGTCGGATCGTGCGCCTCGAAGAAGATTTTCAGCAAATCCTCGTAGCCGACCTGCTCCGGATCGAACACAACCAGTACGGTCTCGGCGTGCCCGGTGTTGCCGGTGCAAACCTCCTCGTAGGTCGGATTCGGCGTGTAGCCACCTGCGTAGCCCGAGGCGGTTGTCCAGACGCCAGGCGTCTCCCAGTACAGCCGCTCGGCGCCCCAGAAACAGCCGAGGGCGAACGAGGCGACTTCGAGGGTATCGGGGAACGGCGGCGTCATGTCGGTGCCGAGCACAGCATGCCGGCCCGAGATCTCAAACGACGGTTGATCGCGTCCGGGCAGCGCGTCGGCGCGGTCCACCAGCTGCACGCGGTGGCCGAAGATCTGATCCCACTTGTCCTTGATCGCCATGGTTGCTCCCTTTCCGCGAGCCACGAGGAGCTGTCTCCTGTGCGCGGCTCTCTGTCACTCTTCATTATCACCGAGACCGGACGGATCACGATAGGTGTTCTGTAGCCGAACCGCACCCGGCATGCCACGTCTCCAGCGAGAGCAACACCGGATGACCCGCGCTTCGGCATGCGTGGCACAATCGAGGGCAGCAGTCCATCTCGCGCCGGCCGAACCGCCGGCGCCACGCTCCCGGAGCCACCGCCGATGCCCACCGTTCAGGATTTGCTGCAGGATGCCCGCCGCATCGTTCCCGAGCCTGACGCCGCCACCGTCCAGGCATCGACCCCACGGCCGGCGCTGATCGACATTCGCGAGCAGGATGAGGTCGATCAGGGGATCGCCGAGGGCGCGATCCATATCCCGCGCGGCTTCCTCGAGCTCCGTATCGAACAGGCCGTCCCGGATCGCGACGCGCCGGTGGTGCTCTACTGCGCCAGCGGCGTCCGCTCACTGCTGGCCGCAAAGGCGCTCCGGGACCTCGGCTACACCAACGCCGGCTCGCTGGCAGGCGGTTTCGACGCCTGGAAAAAGGCCGGCGCGCCGTGGTCGACGCCGAGGTCGCTGACGCCGGAGCAGCGACGTCGCTACAGCCGCCACCTGCTGCTACCCAACGTCGCCGAGGCCGGCCAGGCGAAGCTGCTCGACGCAAAGGTGTTGCTGATCGGCGCGGGCGGGCTCGGCTCGCCGGCGGCGCTCTACCTCGCGGCGGCCGGGGTCGGAACGATCGGCATCATCGATGACGACGTGGTCGACGCCAGCAACCTCCAGCGCCAGGTGATCCACACGACCGACCGGATCGGCGCGCCGAAGGTCGATTCGGCCCGCCAGACGATCGAGGCGCTCAACCCCGACGTGACGGTGCGGGCGATCGAGGACCGGATGACGCCGGAGAACATCTTCGACATCATCGACGGCTACGACGTGATCGTCGACGGCTCCGACAACTTTGCCACGCGCTACCTGCTCAACGACGCGACGGTGTTGAAGAAGATTCCGGTGGTGCATGGCAGCATCTTCAGGTTCGATGGCCAGGTGACGGTGCTCGACCCGCGCGACGACGCGAGCCCCTGCTACCGGTGCCTGTTCCCCTCGCCGCCCCCGCCGGAGCTGGCGCCGAACTGCGCGGAGGCTGGGGTGCTGGGTGTGTTGCCGGGGTTGATCGGGATGATCCAGGCGACCGAGGCGATCAAGCTGGTGCTCGGGATCGGCGAGCCACTGGTCGGTCGCCTGCTGATGGTCGACGCGCTGTCGATGGACTTCCGGACGCTGCGGGTGAAGCGCTCGCCGTCTTGCCCGATGTGCGGCGAGGACGGTCCCGAATCGATCTCAGGCATCACCTACGACGACGTCTCCTGCGCCATCCGCCCCGCCCCGGCAGCCTCCGTCGCGGATTGAGTCCGGCGCACACCACAGGGTTCCAACGTAGCGGCGACTTGACCGCGCATCCGCCGTTCGCATGCGCCATGGTAGGCAGCGGTCAATGTCGCCTCCCGTTGGGGACGCTGAACGTAGGCGACATTGGCGGCTTCGACGTCGAGTCGGGGCATGAAGCGTGAGCCGCCAAGTCGCCGCTACGCACTACCACCGTTCCAGGAAATCTCCACGGTCGGCGGGGTCTTGAGGGTCTGCGAGACGACGCAGTAGCGCTCGGTCAGCT
>CBFGRG010000477.1:0-2915 GCA_965651105.1 uncultured bacterium
GTGGACTGAAATAGGCCCCGGCGCCCCCCGTCCAGTTGGCTGTTGTATGGCGGAAAAAGCGACATTGATCGCTGTGAACGGTGTTCCTATCGAGCGATGGATGCGCGATCAAGTCGCTGCTACGGGTGCAGGTTCGGCTTCTGCGTGCGCGTTTGCGGTTCCGGCATACAATGGCGGCATCTCGACTCGCGCACCCAGGGAGATGCAGCCATGGCGATCACCGAACGAACGACCCCCCGACGCACCATCGGCAGCGGCCTCGATGTCCTCACCACCGACATCGACCTGCCGCCGTGGGCGCGCATCCGGCAGGAGCTCGACGCCACCGACATCGGCAGCATCCCCGACGCCATTGCCCGCGAGTTCGCCAAACCCGGCATCGGCGACCAGATCAAGCCCGGCCACAAGGTCGCCCTCACCGCCGGCAGCCGCGGCATCGATCGCATCGCCGAGGTGCTGCGCGCCTGCGTCGACGAGATCCGCAAGCGAGACGGCGAGCCGTTCATCATCCCGGCGATGGGCAGCCATGGCGGCGCCACCGCCGAGGGGCAGACCGCGCTGATCGCCCACTACGGTGTCACCGAGGAGGCGATGGGGGCGCCGATCCGGGCGAGCATGGAGACGGTCGAGCTGGGCACGCTCGATGACGGCGTGCCAGTCTGGTTCGACCGCATCGCCCACGACACTGCCGACCTCGTCATTCCGGTCGGGCGGGTCAAGCCGCACACCGATTTCCGCGGGCCGGTCGAGAGCGGCCTGATGAAGATGATCGCGATCGGGCTCGGCAAGCAGCACGGCGCGAGCTGGTTCCACAGCCAGGGCATGCACACCTTCGGCGACCTCCTGCCGCGCGTGGCCGAGTTCACGATGTCGAAGGAGCCGATCCCGTTCGGTATCGCCCTGGTTGAGAACGGCTACAGCAAGCTCGCGTTTGCCGAGGCGGTCCCCGCGGCCCAGATCGGCGAGCGCGAGCCGGAGCTGCTGGAGGTCGCCAAGGCGAAGCTGGCCGTGCTGCCACAGGTCGAGCAGGTCGATGTGCTGATCGTCGACGAAATCGGCAAGGACATCAGCGGCGACGGCGCCGATCCCAACGTGATCAACCGATCGGTCGTCTACACGATGGATTTCAGCGACGCGAAGCCGCAAATCCAGCGCTACATCGCCCGCGGCCTGACCGAGGACACCGACGGCAACGCCACCGGCATCGGCATGTTCGACTTCGCGCTGGAGCGGCTGGTCGACGATCTGGACCCGGTGCCGACCTACATGAACACGATCACCGCCAAGGGGCCGCAGGGCGCGCGCATCCCGATCACGGTGCCAACCGACCGGCAGGCACTGTCGCTGGCGATCGCCTCGGGGTTGAAGGTGGAGCCGGGCAACGCTCGGGTGATGCGGATCGAGAGCACCAAGCACCTGGAGGAGCTGTGGGTTTCGGCGCCCGTGCTGGAGGAGCTGCGGCAAACGGGCGTGCCGGTCGAGGTGCTGGACGACATCGGCCCGATCCAGTTCGACGACGACGGCATGTTCGCGGATTGAGCGAGCGTCGTGGATCTCATGCCGCCAGGAGGTCGGCGTACATGCGCGACCGCGTATGGAGATACGTCCGTACAATTCGCGAGCGCATCGCGTGCCGGGCGGCATCTGGAACGAGGACGAACTACCCGTGCTGGAGTGGGAAGCGCCGGAGCATCGGGTGGTGATATCGGAAGACCTGCGGCGCTCGCTGGGGATGGATGTTTTCGTGCTTCGATGGGATCGCGAGAAGCACACGGCTGTAACTACAGGTCACCATCGTGACAGGCACGTTGTCCAGGATGTGTCGAAGTATCTAGCGCTGTGGGAGTATCACGGCGAAGAGATCGCGCGGCCGGGCAACTTTCGTGTCCTGTTCCAGGACGAAGCTGACCGGTGGTACGCAGCAAGCATCGGTCCTCGCCAAGGCGAATACACGTTCATTACTCTGTTTGGTGGATCCGACCAAGGGTTCCGAGACAATCGATTGAGGGGAATGCACAACGTTGTGAAACGGGAGGCGAAGTGATCTTTGGCCAGGGCGGCAGACCTGGCGTCTCGGCGTGCCGCGCGGGGGCCGCAGGGCAGATGCCCGTCTCCCGCCACAAAGATCACTTGCACCTCTATTATACCAAGTGGGACCACCGTTCGTACGTTCGATGTGCCGAAGGAGCATCCCATGGCCACCACCCCGACCTGCACCGTCGTCCGCCCCGGCGAGACCTATGAGGGCAAGCAGGGACTGACCTACGTCGAGGGCATCTCGGCCGAGTCGGTCGGCTCGACCGGGATCTGCATGCATCTGCTGACGATCCCGCCCGGCGGCCGCGCCAACGCCCACCTGCACGAGGCACACGAGACGGCGATCTACATCATCAGCGGCGAGTCGGAGATGTGGTACGGCGAAGGGCTGCGCGAGCATCTGGTCGTCAAGGCGGGGGAGCTGCTCTACATCCCCGCCAACACGCCGCACCTGCCGGCGAACACGAGCAGCGAGCCGTGCGTCGCCGTGCTGGCCCGCACCGACCCACACGAACAGGAGAGTGTCGTCCTCCTGCCGGAGCTCGAATCGGCTGTGCCGCGGTAGGGCAGGAGCTCCCTGACGACAGCCACGAGCGCTCCGGGGCCGTCCATCCCCGAAGCGCTCGCGAAGGTGTCGGTTACTCTGATTTCCTTTCAGTGCCCGTACGGAATCCGGATGCACCGCGGTTGGCGGTGACCAGCGCCCATTCCTGAAGGCGTCAGGCCTGGATCAGACCTCGAGCGATAGCTCGGCGGGTGCCGTGTTCGAACGATTGCCGAGCGACGTCAGCACCAGCAGGTCGGCGAACACGAGCACCACGATGGCGTTGAGCAGGATGAACGCGACGCCCAAGCCGTTCGGATCGACCCAGCTGGCA
>CBFGRG010000478.1:0-2909 GCA_965651105.1 uncultured bacterium
TTGCCGAAGGAATCTCTTGCCTGCCGGGCCGCATCTCCCGAGCGCAGGCGATCCTTCGACGCCGGGGCTGCGCCCCTCCGCTGCTGTGAACCTCCAGCGCAAGCCGCCACCGGGGCGGCGCGACGGGCGCTGGGGTTCAAGCACGGAGGCCCGGGGCCTGACTGATTCGCTGCGTGTCGATTCGTATGCCCTGAACCGGAGGATCACATGACCGAACCCGACTCCAACACCCCGATCCGCCTCGGCGTCGCCGGTATCCGCGGCCGGATGGGCGCCACCGTCGTCGCCGAGATCGACGCCAACCCGGCCACCACCTTCGCCGGCGGGCTCATCCGTCCCGGAACCGGGCGGGTCGGTGACGATCCCCGCCTCGCCACCGACCCCGACGCGCTGCTGCCCGGCATCGACGTGCTGATCGACGTCTCCCTGCCCACCGCCACGCCGGGCATCGTCGCCGCCTGCCTGCGCCATGGCACCCCGCTCGTCTGCGGCGTCACCGGACTCGACGACGCCACCCTGGCCGCCCTGCATGACGCCAGCGCGCGCATCCCCATCTGGTACGCGCGCAACCTCTCGCATGGCGTCGCCACACTGATGCGGTTGCTGCCGTCACTGGCGGAAGAGCTGATGGGATATGACGTGTCGATCGTCGAGCGCCACCACCGCTACAAGCGCGACGCCCCCTCCGGCACCGCGCTGGCGCTTGCCGGCGCCACCGGCGGAGAACCGCAGATCGTCTCGATCCGCGCCGGCGGCATCCCCGGAGAGCACGCCATCGCCTTCACCAGCGATACCGAGGAGATCGTGATCGAGCACCGCGCCCTCTCCCGCGCCGCCTTCGCCGCCGGGGCCGTCCGCGCCGCGCGCGCCATCCATAACGCCGCACCGGGCTGGTATGGCCCCGATGCATCTCTCGTCCCTGATCGCGCCGTGCGGTAGCTCGAGCATCTGGCCCGTGATGAAAAACCGCCCAGCGGACGTCGTGCGCACAACGTCCGCTGGGCAGTCTCGTACCACTCGCTCCGTTCCCGGAAACGAGCGGCAGCATGGCATTTCACCGGTGGGAATTCAGCTATCCCCGCACGGGGCAGAGTGATCGTCAGGGGTTGCGGTGCCGGTCGTCATCGACCCAACGCAGCGTCCGGTCGCGAGCATCGCTGCCCCCGAACGGGCGGTGCCGTCACGTCGCGCGCCGTTGCGCGTCGCCAGCCAATCGACTCGGTGAGCGGATGCGCTCCGCTCGACAATCAAGGTTCGCCCCTACTGGTACCGGACGCCGCAGACCAGCGCATGCCCGTTGGCGTCGGTCCAACGCTCCAGCTCGACCAGCTCCTCCTCCTCGACATAGAACTGCTTGCCGCACGATGGGCAGGTCACGGCGTACACGCAGTCGCCCCGTGTCTCGCACCACTGCAGCACCGAACCGAAGGTATGACAATCCCCCTCGCAGAGATGCTGGACGATGAGATGGACGTCGGGGCTAAGCCCTTCATAGGCTGGAATGGTCGATACTCGCTGCTCGCTCATGGGGATGACTCTCCCGGTGCGGGGTAACACGACGGGCGGCACGACGCGCGAAGTTTCGGAAAGCCCATCATAAGCACGCGCCATACGAATTTCAACTTTCCCGCGGCGCTGCCCCACCCCGGCTTGTGCACGATGCACGAACCTCGCCATGCGATCCTGTGGGTCCGGACCGACGCATTTACGCCACCGCAACAGCGTTGGCATGCGCCGCAGGGGCACGTCGTGGCGGCACCCTGCTGGCGCGTGCGGTCAGATTTCGTCCTCGGAGGCGCCGTCGGGGTTGCCGGCATCGGCGAAATCGGCCCGGTTGCGTGCCCGCACCTCCTCCGGCGACGCCTCTCCGATGCCCCGCTCGGCATCGCTTCGCGGCGTGAACGCGCCAAGCTCCATCAGCATCGCCTCGCGTCGATCGAGCGGCGCCTCGGGCTCCAGCGCCTCCAGCAGCTCACGCGCCTGGACGCTGGTCACCCGATCGCCGGGACCGAGCCCGTACTCGCCCTGCATCGCGTTGTGCACGCGGCCGATGTCGACGCCAAACGCATCGGCGAGCTGCTCGGCGGCAAACGTCTCACCGGTGCCTTGGGCCTCGCCGGCGGGGGCGTACTCGCCGGGAGCGACGAAGCCGGCATCGGGGGTCTCGCGGTCGTCAGTGGAGCCGGGGGCATCGTTGGTCATGGTTGCGCTTCCCTCCGTCGGAGCGTGTCGTCGTTGACCAACGAAATGCACGTGTCATGCCAGCGTATGGCCTATCCCTGCTCGCCCGGCGGGCGGTAGCCGATCGACGAGGCCTTCCGCAACGCCTCGATCGTCTCATCCACCGTCAGCAGGACCGTGGTGTGGACCTCGCTGAGCGCGCCGCCAGCACTGAGGGCGAGCGCCGTGGCGGCCATCGAGACATCGTCCGGCGCCTCCCACAGGTTGTAGCCGTCGTGGTCGCCGAAGGCGTACCAGAATCCGTGCAGCTTGCCCCCCACCGCCTCGATGTACTCGGTGGCGGCGGCGCGGCGATCCTCGGGATGCGCGATGAGCCTGGCCCAGGTTGCGGGTGTGTAACGGAATCGCGTGAGGTAGAGGGGCATGTCCTGACTCCTGTCGCACAGCGCACGAGATCGACATAAGGACCCGGGCCCTATCCTACTCCTCGCCCCGCTCGAACGCCACTGCGGTCTGGCAACCGCGGCGACGTTCGATCGAATTGCCCGGAACGATGGCCACCAGCGTCCGATTCCCGCGACCAACAATCGCCTGTCATCCTGAGCGCAGGTGCGCAGCACCGGCAATCGATTCCCGGCACCATCTTGCCCTGTCATCCTGAGCGCAGGTGCGAAGCACCGGAGCCGAAGGATCTCTTGCCTGCCGGGCTGCTTCTTCCGAGCACCAGA